>SCUG01000122.1 GCA_004297645.1 Saprospiraceae bacterium
AAACGCATTGCAGCAGTTGCAAACTGAGCTGGAGCAACTGCTGCAAAAGTCCGGGTTCGGTGATTTGGCCGCACTCCGGGCGGCCGTTCTTGACGAGGAAGAGGCTGCACTTATCGAGCAGCAGCAGGCCGGTTTCAGGCAACGGGAAATCGAGATTGAGCAACAACTGAAAAGCACAGCGGCTGAGTTGAAAACAAATCGAGAACTGGCAAAAACGGGGAAAAGCCTACCGGAAATAAAAGCGGAAATTGAATCGGCCAGCCAGGAATTGCAGGCTGAGCTGAAACAGGACGGGGCATTGCAGCAACAACTGAATGAAAATGAAAAAAGCGCAAAGCAGGCCAAAGAGCTGGATAAGGAGATTAAGCAGCAGCGTATAATTTTCCAGCGATGGGCGGAACTGAATGACCTCATCGGCTCCCACGACGGCAAGAAATTCCGCATCTTCGCACAGGGACTTACCCTCCAAAAATTGGTGAACCTCGCCAATACGCACTTGAAACACCTGTACGGAAGGTACATCATCATGAAGCGCAAAGGCGAAGAGTTGGACCTCGACATCGTGGACACGTACCAGGCGGAGCACGTGCGCTCGATGAACACTTTATCAGGTGGCGAGAGCTTCCTCGTCAGCCTTGCCCTCGCCCTCGGCCTGTCCGATTTGGCAGGACGCCAAGCCAATATTCGTTCCCTTTTTATTGACGAAGGCTTCGGCAGTCTTGATGACCAAACCCTTGACCTGGCGATTTCCACGCTGGAAAATTTGCAGGCCAGCGGCAAGACCATCGGCATCATTTCGCACGTGAAAGAACTCAAGGAGCGCGTCACCACCCGGCTAAACGTGCTGAAAAGAGGCGGCGGAAATAGCGTGGTGGAAATAATTGGCTGAATGCCCACCCATTCTTTAAATTTACCTGGCGAATAGCGCCTTCATCTTTTTCCGCACAGACTACCCAATATGCTTGCCGCTCCGGATTTTTGGCTTCGCTAAGAGCTTATGAAATTGGCGTGAGCCAAAACTCTATTGAACGGCCATGGCCATTTAGCCGGGCAATAATTTTCCTGGCCCGGTCGTCCGTAACACTACATCCAAAGGAATCATACTTCATGAAAAGAATCATCACTTTCCCAATCGCGCTCCTCTCCCTGCTGTTTTCCAGCCAAACCCTGGCGCAGCTCAACGTGCAAATTGAAGTGATTAGCGGAACCGCCACTACCACCTGCACCGACCCCATCGGCTCCCCCGACCCGTTTTGGAGTATCAACATCAACAATGAGGGGTGGGTGACCTACCCCCAGGCAGGGCCTTGTTTTACAGCGTTGCCTAATGTTCAATTCAACAATTCCTATCAATGTTTAGCAGACATTCCGCCCACCATTCAGGTGTGTTACCGTGCTTTTGAAAACGACCCGTCCATTTTCAGCCCCTGCACCGCAGTGACGAGTTGCCTCGCCGAAGGCTGCATTGATTTGCCCATTCCACCACAGGGTACCTTCAGTTTTGACGTTCAGATTAGTGGCGGCCCCTCCGCAGGAAATGCAAATCTTGCCATCACCACGAGCGGCATCCCCGGTGGCCTCAACGACTTCGTCTGCGACGCAATTGACATCGGCGTGTTGCAGGCAGGCACCACGGTGGGCGATGCTGACACCAGCATTTTCAACAACTATTGCGGTACCAACATCAACGAACCCGACCCTTCATCTTTCGGCATTCCCTGGGTCAATAACCGCGCAGTGTGGTACCAGTTTACGACGGGGCCAAACCCCGGCACGCACATAAAAATCGTGGCCAATAGCGACCCCTCCAATTTCGGGGACTCCGTCAATTTGCAATTGGCGATTTTCAAAACTGACGACAATAGCTGCACGGGTACCTTCAGTTTTGTCACCCAGAATCACGACCCGGCCGATTGGGGGGAGTTGCTCTATCTTCGATGCCCACAGCCCAATACTACTTATTTTGTGATGGTGGATGCGGTGTCCAACACGCCCGAAGAATTGGAGGGCTATTTTGGTATTGAAATCAGCGAGTTGGGCGTTGAGCCTGCCGCGGATTTAATTTGCGAAGCAGAAGACCTGGGAGCTGTGCCGCCGGGCGGCTCCGTTTCAACGCCCGGTCCACGTTCCAACGCTTGTTCGTCAAATGCAGATGCCGTGCCGGCAATGGCATTCGGGGTGCAGGCTTCCGTGTGGTTCACCTTTCAAGCTCCACCGGACGGGCACGTACTCATCGAAGGTATCAGCGATACTTTGAACGACAATATTGGTTTGCAGTTGGCAGCTTACGCCTCCTCCGACAACACCTGCACGGGTGCGTTGACCGAGATTTACAGCCAATACACCATTTCCGATTTGGATGAAACCATCGAACTGCACTGCCTCGAACCTGGGCAAAACTATTTCCTGCTGGTAGATGGCGGCCTCAGCGAACTGAACCGCGGCATTTTTACTTTGTCCATCAGCGATGCTGGCGATGAAACCCCGGTGGCGAATATTGACACTATCCTCTGCGCGGGGGAAGCTTTGCCTGTCGGCAATTCCGTTTATTTCATCACGGGAGTTTATGCCGACACCCTGCAATTGCCGGGCGGTTGTGACAGCATCGTGAACACCACCCTCACCGTATTGGAACCGGTGCAGGTGAATTTGGCCGTCACGCAACAGGGCCTTGGCCCCGGCAATACCGATGGCGTGGCTACCGTTTCGCCGACAGGCGGCACTGGCAATTATTCCATCTTATGGCCGGACGGACAGACCTCGGCGCAAGCCACCGGGCTAATTGGCGGCGACAACTATTGCGTTCAAATTTTGGACGACGCAGGCTGCACGGCCGACACTTGTTTTGACATGCCTTTCTTTTTGCATTTTCAGCCGCAAGTCGTTGCCGACACCCTCGATTGCAACGGCGATGCCGACGGGGTGCTGCGCATCACGGCTACCACCGGAGCGCCGCCATACCAGTTTTCGTGGCAAAACAGCACCGGCACGCTTTCCGGCATCGGCACCATTAGCGCCGATGGCGAAATTGCCACCGTCATGAACCTGCCCGCCGGCGTGTACAATATTCAAATCACGGACATTCATTTCGACACAACCGTCGTCGCCGAAATTCTGCAACCAGAACCGCTCGCGGTCAGCGATTTTACACTCATCAGTGCCTCCTGTTTTGGCGAATGCGACGGCAGTTTGGGCGTGACCGTTTCGGGTGGCACGCCGCCATATTTTTACACATGGACGAATGGCGCTGCCGGTGCCCTCATCAGCGGCCTCTGTGCCGGTGGCTACAATCTGAC
>SCUG01000123.1 GCA_004297645.1 Saprospiraceae bacterium
TCTGCCGTTGGGGTACCCCTCCGGGTAATCAGGATGGTCGCCCTGGAAGTACCTGCCGAGCCAGCCGGTGGTCCACACTGTGTCAGCGGGGGAGCCGGTGGTCCAGATGTCGGAACTGCGGAAGTGCGAGCGGTTTTGGTTTGGATAGCCGGTGGCCTGCACGACGCTCATTTTACCGCTGTCAAAGACATTTTTCATGCCCGTCATGGCAGGGTGGAAGCCATTGTTGAAACCCACGTCGAGCAGGTTGTTTTCCGGAATCAAAATATTGCCGCGGGCGTTGGCGAGTTTGTCGTACTGGTCGAGCGGCGTAATCATGGCTAAGCCATCGTTGCCACCGTTCAGTTGAATGAGTACCAGCACGCGGTCGTTTTCGACATTCAGCGAAGAAAATATGGAAGACTTCGGCATCGCCCGCAGGCTGAATCCGTTGAGCAGCACGGGAAGCGACAGGCCGGTGGTTTGAATAAATTTGCGACGTTTCATAATTGAGAAAGGTTAGATGGTTGCATGGCTGCATGGCCGGGTGACTTTCATTAAAAGGCATGACCCTTCAGCCATTCAAGCATTTAGCTAAGATAAAATTCAGGCATGCTGAGCATGGCGGCCAACAGATTGCGCAGCTTGGTTTCCACGGCGGCAGCGAGGTTCGGGTCGTTCGGGTTGTTGATGTAGTCCGAATATTCGACCGTCCACTCAAAATCTGGCAGGCCGGGAATGAGGACTTCTTTGAGAATATCCTTTTGACTCTGCGTGATGGGCTGCGGAAAAAGAATCTTGGAAAACTCAGCGATGACGGAGTTTGGGTCGAAAGGGTCGTCGAGGCTGGCGACGAATTTCAGTGCATCTATCTGGGCTTTGGCGCCCGCCGCCGGAATGCCCTGCATGACCATCGTATTGGTGTACGACATGCGCACGGGCAGTGTGGCGGAGCTTATCCAGTGCCGGTAAAAAACCGGTTCCTGGTAGTAGGCCTTCCAGCCGGCCACGCTTGGTGGGGCGTAATACACCATCTGCATCGGCTCCATCGTCAGGCGAAACAGATTCCACCACAGGCGGTATTGCTGATTCAAGTTATTCTGCGGGTATTCCACCTCAAAGATGTTTTGCACCGACATGATGAAATCAATGGGGTTCCGAATCATCGGCCCCACGTTGAGCATGTCGAAAAAATGCTCGCTGCGCAGCAATGCCTCCAACGCCGGCTGCACCTGGTAATCGTTGTCCAGCATGATTTGCGCCATCGGCGCAATGACGTTCGCCTCCACCTCGTCGTCAACGATGTAATAGACAAACCAGCGGTAGAGCTTGCGGCAGAGGAAGCGGGCGCATTCGTCTTTGGAGAAAATGATGTCCACCAGATGGGCGTATTCCTGGTCGCCGAGGTCTGTGATGACCTCGTTGTCAAACCGGGGGGAAAGCACTTTGGTGCCGTTGTCGTGGCGGTTAGGGGCAAAGACGGAGGTGACGGGCTGTGCGGGATTCACCGTGTTGTAGCCGAGGTCGCGCCACCCCGTGAGTACCCGCGCTATTTGTACCACATCGTCTTCGGTGTAGTTGGTGTAATCGCCGGGGCCAACGAGCGGGCCTTTGCCAATGGTGAACAGTTCCAAAAGTTCCCGTGCATAGTTTTCATTGGGTGCGGCAGCAATGTTGTCGCGCCCGTTCAGGTAGCGCAACATGGAAGGGTTGACGGTCACCATCTTCGTCAGTTCCCGGAAATTGCCGAGGGCATTTTCGCGCAACAGCGTGATGTAGTTGTACACGAATTTGGGGTCGTCCACATCGGCCGTCACAAAGTGGTTGTGCCAAAACAGCGTCATTTTTTCCCAAATGGACAAGCTGCTGTTCAACATCACGGAAATCGTCCAGCCGCGCAACGACTGCGAGCGGGCCGCCCTGATATCATTGATGTTATCCGCCGTGTAGGGTGCGTCAATCCAGGTTTCTCCGATGGGCACGTTGGGGTCGTCGGCAAAAGCGAAGTTGAGCGGTGGGGCCGGTAGCGGCTGCGCCGCAAAAAGCTGGTTCATAGCAGCATCCAGCCCATTGGCCGCTATATCTTTGATGTTTTTGTACGTTGGCCCGAAGGTAGTGCGGCGCAAGAGATGCGCCGCCTGTTCAAATTCAAAGGGGCCGGTGTATGGCGCAAGGCCGGAATTGACTGGCGATGGGCCGGCTGTGGTGGAAGTATGGCCGCCATCCGGCGGCGCAGCAGTGGAGGTGTTGGCTCTGTTTCCAAGCAGGGCTGCAAGCGTGGTTCTTCTATTCATATTTCGGTGATTAAGTGTTGTGATATATCATCGCCGGGATGAACCCGGCGAAAATGATTCAGTGAAAACCTGTTCCCTCCCGCCGTCGGGAACAAGTGCGTTGACGCTAAAATGAGAATGGGGTTTAACGAGTTGAATACAATTTTTTGAACCCGGCACTTTACGAAGTCTGGTGCGTGAAACGAAAGGCTGGTTGCCCTGCCGTGCAAAAAAAAAAGCCGGATACCTGAATCGAAACAGGTATCCGGCATGGATTCAACTTGTAGAACCAGAGCTACATGAATCCGAATATCCTGGCATATTTCATCACCTCGCCGGGGTTGCTCACTTTCAGTTTGCCGCTGAACACGGCCATCATGGGGTTCAATTCGCCGCGGAGCAGTTTAATAAAATTCTCCTCTTTGGCCTTAATCACACAGTTGGGCTGACCCTCGAAATGCTCAAAAACCACGATGTTGTTGTCTTTCACAATGACGCTAAACTGGCCCCCGCCTTCCCCTTCGATGTCGAATTGAAAATTGGTATCCACCGACTCCAGGTACTCCTGCGGCACACTCTGAGGCAGCGTGGTGATGAAGTCCTTCGCCGACTCGATTTTAATCTTGGGAATCTTGCTGTAATCCATTGACTGTTATTTAAAATGAAGGGCAATGCCGGTTTTCGGCACCAATAGTGATTTAGACCTTGGACACTTTTACTAACCCCCGGATTTATCCGGGGGTTACGGCTTGGTGCCCCCCGGATAAATCCTGGGGTAAGTGAAAAAAGTGTCCAAAGTCTAATAGTGATAAAGCCTGCAAAAAAAAGCAAAATCACGAATGAGTTTCTATCCACCCTGCCATATTAGCTAAAACTACTTCCTTTTCCGGCTCATTGTGGGTCTCGTGGTAGAGGCTGTCCCAGCGTTTGAAAGTCACGTCACCCTTTGCCCGTTTGGCAAAACCTTCGCTGCCTGCCGGGTCCGTTATTTGGTCGGCGCTGCCATGAATGAGCAGTACCGGCACAGGCACCTTCCCGGCGAAGGCATCGAGTTTTTGAGCGGCTTCCAAAAGGCTCAGACCGGTTTCCACTGAAATACGGTTGTGCACCAAAGAATCGGATTGGTAAGCCCTGACCACCTCATCATCCCTGGAAATGTAGCGTGGATTCAACCCGGAATTTTGGGTGAACGACGGCAACACCCGCCGCATCATGCAGCCGAAAGCCACCAGCAATGGCGACGGTTTTTCGGGCAACCGAATCCACGAACTCGTAGCTATTACGCCACTGACTGTTGGCCGGCGGGCGAGGGTGTAACTGAGCACCAGGTTGCCACCCATACTCTGGCCATATAAAAACAGCGGAATCCCTGGGTATTTTGCGGAGACCTCCTTCAGCAACCGGGCGATATTTTCAAAAATAACCTCCGTGGAAAAGGCGTGCCCGCGACTGCCTCCGGAGCGGCCATGCCCTGGCAAGTCGAAGCCCGACAGGGCGATTCCTCGCTTTGCAAAATATTCCGCCACCTGCCTGTACCGGGCGCAGTGTTCCCCCAGCCCATGCACGAGGCAGACGGCTGCCTTCGGATGCTCAACGACCCAATGACGGGCACAGATGCTCAGGCCTTTCGGGCCGGTCCAGGAATACTCTTCGATGGTCAATGGCAACGATTTCATGGCGGAAAAATAGGTTTATTGCCACCAAAATCCAAAGGCTGATTCGCCCACACACCAAGGAACAAATTGCACCGCCGGCAAATGCACAAGCCAGAATGAACCGGCCTGCTCACCGGTGATACGCAACTATCTGGCTACTTCGAAAATCTGTAATCCCCAGCCTTTGTCAACTCCTCTTTTGCTTAAGGCAGTTTCCGTGAATGCCTTAAGGAACGTGCGCAAAACAACTTGGTAAGTTTTGCAGAAGCCAATTCACCGGGTGACTCGAAGTCACCCGGTGAATTCGCCAGGTTGTTTTGCGCACGTTCCTTAGGCTATTGGCTACTTTTTTGAACGGCTATCTGCGCCGTTGTAGCCAAATGCCATTTAATCTTGCAAACATAACTTAAACCAAAAAAAATGAAAGGTTCCCGTTCAAAAATAGAAGCCATCGTTATCGGGGTTCTCGCCCTGCTATTTATCATTTGGGCCGTGTCAAAATGCAGTGTACCCATAATCTTTACTTTTCCAGGCGGAGAGCAGCCTTATGCCATATTCCTTTCTACTATACTGTCGAGCGTTAGGTTTTGTCCATCCGGGTATTTGGCGCTGGCTTCGCTGGCTTAGGGGTTTGGGGGCGAAGCCCCCAATATCCCCTCCCCCCGGCACCGCCGGAGGCGGCG
>SCUG01000124.1 GCA_004297645.1 Saprospiraceae bacterium
TTTCCGCGACTTACTACACGATGCAGCGCTCGAAGAGGTGCCGGGCTAAGAACATTTTCATGGAAAAACCCTACTCTCCCATCGTTTGCATTTGCGCTATTTTATGACCAATTGGTAAATCTCACTTCTGTTTTCGAATAGTCTTCCGGCTGCGGCCCTTCGTTTTGTGCCGTTCGAAATACTGCTTCAGCAAAGTGTCATGTGCGGTCTCCGTCATGTGCGATTGGTCATAAAAACCTTTCAACCGCCGCTGGCGGTAAGCTTCGTAAAGGCTGACAGCGCAGGCAACGGAAATATTCAGGCTCCGCACCATGCCCACTTGTGGAATGATGAAATTGCCGTCGGAATGTACGAGTGTTTCTTTTGACAAGCCGCTGTGCTCATTACCAAAAAGCAATGCCACGGGTTGGGTCAGGTCCAGGTCGAACAGGTCGGTAGAATCTTCTCCAAGGTTGGTGGAATATACGAAACGGCAATGTTGGCGCACATGCTCGAAGCAGCAGCCAGCATCGGTGAAATAGAGCACATCCACCCATTTCCGGGCACCGGAAGAGGTCTTCTTTCCAATAATGATGGTATCTGTGGCGAGGTGCGGCTCGGTGTTGAGGATGTAGATGTGGCTGATGCCCACCGAGTCACAAGAGCGCAAGACTGCTCCGATATTGTGCTGGTCCGTCACATTCTCGAGAATGACGGTGAGGCCGGGCTGCCGCCGGGCGGCTACTTCTTCAAATTTTTTTTTCCGCTCCGGGGTCATGACAATGCATTGATTAAGACAAAAGGGACAGATTCAATCGGCCGGTTGAAAGTGGTAGTCGCGGAATTCCAGAATGTGCACGAATTTGTTCTCCAACTGGTCGTAATAGTTCAGGTCTTCCCGATGCTTTTCAGGGTAGAGGACGACGCGCTGAAAATCGAACCGGCCATGCAATACATCGTAGGGTTCATGGTCAATATTATTAGGGAACTTGGCTCCCCATTTGTCCAGCATTTTTCCAAAATAGAGCATGACGTCGTAGCCCAGAATGGCTTCATCATTCGGGATGGTGCCAAAAGTGTTGAAAAATTTCTGGTTGAATTGCCGGACGCGTTCGTCATCTGGGCTCAAGTAGCTGGCACTGCTCACGTGGATGTGGAGTTTTTCATAAAAGTCGAAATCAATTTGCTCGAACTCCATCCATTGCGGCATGCCATAAACGATTATTTCTTCTCCCTGAGACTGCTTTACCATGAGGTACCGTAGCAGAGAATATATAAACCCCTCATTGGACCACGAGGGAACGATAAAGACGTTGGTCTTGCCAGGTCTGATGTAGGAGTTAATCTCATTTTCCCTAACCTCTCCGGCTGCGTTGCTAATGATGTACTCCCGGAAATGGGCTTTCTCGTGGCTGCCGCTCAACAGGGCATTGGCGTCCTGAAAATAGGCAAGACGGCTTTGCTCTTCATCCTTGTTGCGTGCTACGAGCACAATGTCTTCCGTGTTGTAATGTGAGCGTGCATGGCGAACTATTGCTTCGCAATGAGTTTTCAGCGATGGGTTGACCTGGATATAACCGGGGTTGCCAAACGCCATTCCCATAGATGCAGAGTAAGGCACCACAAGGGCCTTATTCCGCGTTTTTGTGAATCCTTCTAATATCGTTACGTTTTCCCTTTTATAAGGACCGATGATGATGTCAGCCTTCTGCAAGTCAGCACCATTCATCAGATTTTTCAGTCTGGAGGCTGAGCCGTCGGAATCCAAAACCGCCACATTCAGGCTCACGCCATCATGTTGTAAGTCCTGATAGGCAAGACTTGCGCCTGCATAAAAATGGACCGCCCAAAGCGAGTTTTCATCCAAGGTTGATTGTTGCGAGCCTTGCGCCAAAAAGGGGAGTACAATGGCGATGTTATGTGTGCTGCCATTGGCTGGGGGAAGACCGCTGTTGTTGTTGCTGTTGTTTCCATTCACTCCAGCCCACGTACCATCGGAGATTATCGGTGGGTATGATGCTTCCGGCAGTTCCCGCCAATGGAGTGTATCCATTTTACCATTGACTTGGCGCACTACCCGCCAGGTACCTGTGACGGGGTCATAGACTTTTTC
>SCUG01000125.1 GCA_004297645.1 Saprospiraceae bacterium
CGAAGCTTCCTTTGGCCACACCGGATTCACGGGAACCTGCGTTTGGGCCGACCCCGATGCCGGGCTTATCTACGTTTTCCTTTCCAACCGCGTGAATCCAAACGCCAGCAATTCTAAAATCTTTACTGAAGCTGTCAGAAGCCGCATTCACGAAGTGGTGTACGACGCTTTCGATACCTATCATCCAGCCCTGCCGGTGCTCAAGGATGAAACCAATTGACATTGGCATTTTAAAGAAAAATACCCCACCACCGGCCCAAAGGCAGGGGCGAGGTATTTACTCTCACTCCAAATTGTGATGCTAAATTCTTCTCAAATCGCTGTGTGGCCCGAAAGCCACTCAATCCAAATCGGGTTTTGCGATAGCTGGCTTTTAACAAGTAAAAACAACAACCCCGCTCACCTGCGGAGAGGAATCGCGGGGTATGCTGCACAATCTGTAACAATTATTCTTAAGGTTGTTCGAGTAGTTGAAAAAAACTACCCCTACACACCAAAAGGCTTCGGGGTAGTCCCACACACTATTAGAACACCCACTATTTAGACAAGCTGGATGAGCGCCTGACTCAGGTCACGACCTCATCATTTCTTATCGTGAATAAACCAGCCCTACTTCCAATTGGTTTCGGGCTGGTTCCACACACTATGAGAACACCCAATTATTTTCAGTTGTTTGGTCTGCTCTGAATTTTGAACTGCGTCTTTCACTTTTGAAAGAGGCACTTTGCGGCTAAATCGTGTGCTACAAATCGAGACATCGAAAAAAAACTGCCCTCGTTCCGAGTATTCGGAACGGGGCAGCCCACACACTATGAGAACACCCAATTATTTCTTTTTGTGAAGTTCGAAAGGCTGGTGTTGAGGTTTGTCCGGAAAGGGGTCACTGGCTTTCTCATTAGTTTTTGATTATGTTCCTGAGTTTCAATTTGGGAATTTTCGCAATCAAGACACACCTAAGATGAGCCTTTGCTCAAAAGTCCACAACGCCAAAATGTTAATTGTTTTTAACAGTTTTTGTGCCGGCATCCTGTGCCGTATCATGTGGGAAAGTTCTCCGAATGTGTGGTGGGTTAGTGATGTGGTATCAAAAAATGCGGAGTTAAAATGCTTACTTGCTATGGCTAATTTTATCTGGCTTTTTTTGAAAAAGGAGTAATTTTGAAGGTTCCCTGTTTCAATTATTCGAAAAAGAAACGAAGAACGGAAGCGGTAAGTTGTCTGGCACAAGTTTTCTTTGCAAAACAAAGGAGCAGCACGCTCAAGTGAGAATTCAAAAAATAACAACCACAAGCTTTGATACCACAAAAGACGGTTCAGGAAATATTGGAAGCAGCCAAAATTGAAGAGGTCGTTCAGGATTTTGTTACGCTGCGCAGGCGTGGAGTGAATATGATAGGCCTGTGCCCTTTTCATACCGAAAAGACCCCGTCGTTCACGGTATCCCCTACGAAAAATATTTTCAAATGCTTCGGCTGCGGCAAAGCTGGAAATTCGGCGAAGTTCATCATGGAACATGAGCATTTCAACTACCCCGAAGCACTACGCTACCTCGCCCGGAAGTACAATATTGAAATAGAAGAGGTGGAACTGACGCCCGAAATGCGGGCAGTGCAACAAGAAGAAGAGAGTCTCTTCATCGTCAATGACTATGCGCAAAAGTACTTTCAGCAACAGCTATTCGACACCGATGAAGGCAAAAGCGTGGGCCTCGATTATTTTAAAGAACGTGGGTTCCGGGAGGAGACCATCCGCAAATTCGGTCTGGGCTACACCACCAACCAACCGGATGCCTTCACACGGCAGGCTACAGAAGCTGGTTTCAACGCTGACTACCTGAAAAAACTGGGCCTCACCTCGCAACACGGCCGCGATTTCTTTCGCAACCGCGTGATGTTCACCATCCACAATCTGTCGGGAAAACCAGTAGCGTTCGCTGGACGCATCATGGCCAAAGACGTAAAAGCCCCCAAATACATCAACTCGCCGGAGACGGATATTTACTCCAAAAGCAAAATTCTTTACGGAGCCTATTTCGCCAAAGACAGCATCCGCAAATTAGACGAATGCATCATGGTGGAGGGCTACACCGATTTACTCTCGCTGCACCAGGCAGGCATCAAAAACGTAGTGGCTTCCTCCGGCACCTCGCTCACCGAGGGCCAGATTTCACTCGTAAAACGCTTCACGCCCAATATCAAAATATTGTACGACGGCGACCCCGCAGGCGTAAAGGCAGCACTCCGAGGCCTCGACATGGTGCTGGAGCGCGACATGAACGTAAAAGTGGTGTTGCTCCCGGAAGGAGAAGACCCCGACAGCTATCTGCAAAAAGTAGGTGCCACGGCTTTCAAAGAATACATTGACGGACAGGCCAAGGACTTCATCCTTTTCAAAACCAGCCTACTCCTGTCGGAAGTGAAAAATGACCCGGTGAAAAGAGCCGGCCTCGTCCGGGACATCGTGGGCAGCATTGCTAAGGTGCCCGACCCTTTCAAGCGTTCTTTTTACATAAAAGAATGCGCCAGAGTGATGGAGTTGGACGAGCAGATTTTGGTCACCGAAACCAACAAAGCCGTTAAGCAACATTTGTATAAAAGGCAACAGGAGCGTGAGCGCAACAGCGGCACGCAGGTGCATATCGTCGAAGAAAAAGGCACTGGCGGGCCTGGGCCAGATGTGGAATTGCTGCCCCCGGAAGCCGCCCCTACCAAAGTGTCTGGAGATGAATTCCGGGAAAAGGACATCATCCGGCTTCTGATTGCCTTCGGTGGCGAAATCTATGATGAGAAGGAAAATATCACTGTGGCCGAATACATTCTCAGCAATATAGAGGAGTTGTTGAACGACTTCGAAAACCCTCTTTACCTTCGCGTGGCAAAACAATGCCAGCAATGCCTGGCAGATGAGCAACCTCTGTCTCCTCAACTCTTCATTGGCCACGAGGATACTGCCATCAGTAAATTAGCTGTGGATGTGTTGTATTCGCCGTGGGATTATAGTCCCGGATGGGAGGAACGTGACCTGTACCTGAAGACGCAAAAGATGCCGGAACTCAATTTTTCCAAAGACAGCGAAAGCTCCTTGATGCGATTTAAATTGAATAAACTGAAGCTTCTTTGCGAAAAGAACCAAGACCAGATAAAAGAACTGGAAGCAGGGGGAGATATTTCAGAAATGATGAGCCTTTTGAAAGTACAAGCCAAACTTCTCCGGGTGAAGAATGAGCTTGCCCAAAAACTCGGCACCGTCGTTTTCAAATAACACTTCACAATTCATGTCTTATTTTATGCTAAAATTCTTGCTGCTCGCAGTCGTGTGCCTATCTTTTTCGTGCAACAATTTCCGGCCCCAAGGTATTGGTGCTTCTGACACTGAAAGCCAAACGAAGCCACAGAATTCCGTTTCGCCGGATAGCCTTTCTATTACCGAAGACCCACTGCCCGAACCGCCGCCGCCGCAAGTAACGGATACTTTTCCTTTCCCGTACCACCTCGAAAACCCCGGCGAAAAGTTCAAATTGCCGGGGCGTCTCAATGAAATTTCCGGACTTAGCATCTCCGGCGATGGCGCCATGCTGGTAGCGGTGAACGACGAACAAGGCAAACTTTTTTACCTCGATAAAAACACGGGGAATGTGGTGCAGGAGTTCAAATTCGGAAAATCCGCCGATTATGAAGGCGTGGAAGTAGTGGGTGACCAGGTGTACGTAGTGAACAGCAGTGGCACGCTCTATAAAGTCAACCATCCCGGCGAAAAAAACCAGGAGACCACCACCTATCGTACATCCCTGCAAAGAGAAAACGATGTGGAAGGCCTTGCCTACGACAAGGCTGGTCATCGCCTGCTCATCGCCTGCAAAGGCAAGGCCGGCGAGGGCGATGCTTTGAAAGAAAAACGCGCCATCTATTCTTTCGACCTCGATGGGGAGCAATTGATGAAGGAGCCATTATTTGTCATCAACAGGCAAGAAATAAAGGTTTGGCGGCACCGTGAAAAAAGCATTGCCCGCCGCGTCATCGGATACCTCGACGAGAACCTGGCAGATGATGCCTTCGGGCCTTCGGGTATCGCCATTCACCCCCTGACCGGGGAGGTGTACGTCCTGTCATCGGTGGGCAACTGTTTAGTAGTACTTAGCCAGGCAGGCAAAATTATCCACTTCGAGGCGTTGAACCCGGATTTGCACCAGCAGCCAGAAGGCATCTGTTTCGACTCCGACGGCACGCTCTTCCTCAGTGACGAAGCCAGAGGCGGCAGGGCGGAAGTTTTTAAATACAGGATGAAAAG
>SCUG01000126.1 GCA_004297645.1 Saprospiraceae bacterium
TACCATAGGTCGGGATAGCTCTAACAAGTTGGTTTTCAACCATTCTATGTTTTCTATGTGCCTATTGTGTTTCAAAAAAAAGTGTTGTTTAATTCTGCCTGACTACTTAGTGTAGTATCTAACCATCGAAATTCATTGCCCTCACTATTTGTACTAAGCCTATTTGGTTCTGGCTACACCGGCTTAGGCTATCCCGATTACCCGGATGGCTAAAGTTTAATAGCAAATGTCAAATGGACAAAACCTGGCGTTCAAAAGTATAACAGCAATTTCAAACCGGCAAAATCTAACGCTCCACCGTATAGAACCCAAAGTTTTGTAATTTTAGCCGTTGTGAAAATCAAAGGATTGAATCACCAAGCCATGTAAACATTATGAGCGAAGAACGTCCGTGGTTGAAAAACTACCCAAAAGGCATACCTGCCAACATAGACGAAACCATTTACCCTACCCTCACCGCCCTGTTGGATGATACCTTCAAAAAGTTCGGGAGAAAGGAGGCCTTTTCCTGCATGGGAAAGGAACTGACTTTTGCACAGGTGGACAAACAGTCGGGAAACTTTGCGGCGTACCTGCATTCCAGGGGCCTCGAACCGGGCGACAAGATTGCCCTGATGATGCCCAACCTGCTGCAATACCCCATCGCCCTGTTCGGCTGCCTGCGGGCGGGGGTGGTCATCGTGAACACCAACCCGCTTTACACGCCAAGGGAGATGCGGCACCAGTTCACCGATGCCAGGGTGAAGGCGATAGTCATCTGTGAGAACTTCGCTCACCATCTGCAACAGGTATTGCCGGACACGGGCATTAAAACCATCATCGTCACGAGCATCGGTGAGCTGTTGGGTTTCCCGAAGGGTTGGATAACGAACTTCATCGTGCGCTACATCAAGCGAATGGTGCCCCGCTACAACCTGCCCAATGTGGTGAGTTTCAAAGAGGCGCTGAGGCAGGGGAGGAAATTTTCCATCAAAGCATTTCAGGCCAGCCCGGAGGATGTGGCCTGCCTGCAATACACCGGCGGCACCACCGGCGTGGCCAAAGGCGCCATGCTCACCAACCGCAACTTAGTGGCCAACATGATGCAAATACGCGCCTGGGGCACGGTGGCGTTGTGTCAAGGGGAGGAAGTGGCATTGTCGCCGCTGCCGTTGTACCACATTTTCGCCTTTACGGTAAACTGCCTGGCGCTGTTCAGTTTGGGTGCGTTGAATGTGTTGGTGGTGAATGCGCGGGACCTTCCTTCGGTGATGAAGGAGTTCAAAAAATACAACATTACCTGCATGACCGGGGTGAATACGCTGTTCAATGCGCTGCTCCACCGCGAGAGATTTGCCGGACTCAATTTCGGGAGTTTCAAGTTTGCGCTGGGCGGCGGCATGGCCGTCCAAAAATCCGTGGCCGAGCAGTGGCATAAAGTCACCGGGCACCCATTGGTGGAGGGGTACGGCATGACGGAATCTTCGCCCGTTGCGAGTGTGAATCCGCTGGACGGCTTCGGCAAGCTCGGCTCCATCGGTTTGCCCCTGCCATCAACAGACATGCGCATCGTCGCTGACAGCGGCCAGGCACTGCCGGCAGGTGAGGTGGGGGAAATTCAGATAAAAGGCCCACAGGTGATGAAGGGCTATTACAACCGCCCTGAAGCCACCGCCGAAACCATCAAAGACGGGTGGCTCAGCACTGGCGACATCGGCATGATGCACTCCGATGGGTATTTCCAAATCGTGGACCGCAAGAAGGATATGATTCTCGTTTCGGGGTTCAATGTATTTCCCAATGAAATCGAAGGGGTGGTGGCGGCCCACCCCAAAGTGCTCGAATGTGCTGCCGTTGGGCAGCCCGACGAAAAATCCGGCGAGGTGGTCAAGATTTTTATCGTAAAAAAAGACAAGTCGCTGACCGAAAAAGAAATCATCGCCTATTGCCGGGAAAACCTCACCGGTTACAAGGTGCCCAAAATCGTGGAGTTTAGAAAGGATTTGCCGAAGTCCAACGTCGGGAAAATCCTGCGGCGGGAGTTGCGCGACGATGTGGCGGGTTAATAACCACCGCGTTTTTGCAAAGCCGCTGACACATTCCTCCCTACCTCCATAAATATCTTCTATTCGTCGAAGGAGCGGCAACAATTGCTTGTGCCGTGTGTCATTGGGGTGTATTTTGGTCCAAAATCCAAAATTCATGATGAAACGGGCCTCTTTATTTACCCTCGC
>SCUG01000127.1 GCA_004297645.1 Saprospiraceae bacterium
CCCGCCCCGAAGTGGTGCGTTTCGTGGAGTTTTACCTGGAGCATGCAGCTAAATTGGTGCCCGATGTGGGGTACATTCCCCTGCCGGATGAAGAGTACAAACACCAGTTGGAGAAATTCAGAGCTTTTGTTGCAGCGCACAAATCAGATACTGCTCCGGCCAAGTGATAACGGCTCTTTTCCCCGCTCGCACCTTTCCATTCCAGCAGGGAAACCACACATGATGTGGACGGATTCCCTGCGGGAATGGGAAAAAAAAGAGGGATTCCCTGCGGATACGGAAACCGGCGTGGCGGGGACAGATTCATTCTGGAAATGGCATAATGGGAAGACTTTCCCAATGTACGCATGAAGATCAGCGAAAAAATAATAGAAGGCGGCCTGTTCAGCAGTGCCGTGATTACCATCCTGACGACGATAGGTATTATTTGGGTGTTGCTGTCGCAATCTCTCGTTTTTTTCAAAGACGTGTCCATTTGGGAGTTTCTCACCAGCACGGAATGGACGCCCCTTTTCACAAAAAAAAGTTACGGAATTTTGCCGCTGATAAGCGGCACGATGCTGACTACCCTTATCGCCGTAGCGATTGCCTTGCCGTTGGGCCTTTGCATTGCCATTTATTTGAGCGAGTATGCGCCCCGCAAGTTTCGGGACATCTTCAAGCCCATGCTGGAAGTGCTGGCAGCAGTGCCCACGGTGGTGTACGGATTTTTTGCCCTGACGGTAGTCACGCCATTTTTAAAAAACATTTTTCCTGAAATTGACACATTCAACGCCCTGTCGGCGGGGCTGGTTATGGGCGTTATGATTATTCCGATGGTGTCGTCGCTGAGCGAAGATGCTCTTTTCGCCGTGCCCAAATCGCTGAGGGAGGCATCGTACGGCATGGGGGCCACGCGCCTGCAAACCTCTTTTAAAGTGTTGGTACCCGCGGCATCTTCCGGCATCATCGTGTCGGTGATTCTCGCATTTGCAAGAGCTATCGGCGAAACGATGATAGTGGCCATTGCAGCAGGCCAGATGCCCAATCTCACCGCCAACCCACTCGCTGCCGTCGAAACCATCACGGCGTACATCGTGCAGGTGAGCCTCGGCGACGTGGCCCACGGCTCAATTGAATACCGCACCATTTTTGCCGCAGGCCTAACCTTGTTCGCTATGACTTTTGTGTTGAACAACGTCAGCTTTTTCATCCGGAAAAAATACCAGGAGAAATATGACTAATGTCCAAATCAACAGGCTCAAAGACCAGGCATTCAAGTACACGGGGATATTTTGCACCCTGATAGGTATCGTTCTGCTGGCCATTTTCACCGGCAGTATTCTCATGGATGGGTTGAGTCGCATAGATTGGCAATTTCTCACCAGCCTGCCCTCGCGCCGTGCGGAGAAAGCAGGCATCCTGACGGCATGGTCCGGCACCCTTTGGATATTCGGGCTAACCGCTCTGATTTCCATTCCAATAGGGGTAGCAGCGGGCATTTATTTGGAGGAATACAGCAAAAAAGGGCGGCTCAGTTCCATACTCGAAGTGAACATCACCAACCTGGCGGGGGTGCCTTCAGTAATTTACGGGATACTTGGGCTGGCGATTTTCGTGCGTACGCTGCACTTCGGCGGTAGTTTGCTGGCAGGCTCGTTTACATTGTCACTGCTCATTTTGCCCATCATCATTGTGTCCACACGGGAGGCCATCAAAGCCGTGCCTTCCTCGCTGAGAGAAGCCTCCTTTGGCATGGGGGCTACCAAATGGCAAACCATTAGCTACCAGGTGTTGCCGGCAGCGGGGGGCGGCATAGCCACCGGTATCATCCTGGCGCTGTCGAGGGCCATCGGCGAAGCAGCGCCGCTCATCGTCATCGGAGCGTTGGCTTATGTGCCGTTTGTGGCCAAAACACCCATGGACGATTTCACTGTGTTGCCAATTCAAATATTCAATTGGGTTTCGCGGCCCGACCCTGCTTTCCTCGTTAATGCGGCGGCAGGCATTATCATTTTGCTGGGGATTACGTTTTTGATGAATGGCATCGCGGTTTGGCTCAGGCATCGCTGGCAGAAAAAAATGAACTGGTAAAATTCACACAGCATGAGCACACTGACAATGGAAAAGAAAACGCATTTTGCAGAGCCAATAAAAAATATGAGCGACTCAAAGAAAAAACCTTCCATAGCCAAGATCAGCACCAACAACGTCAACGTATTTTACGGCGATAACAAGGTGATAAAAGACGTGAGTATCGAGATACAGGAGAAAAGCGTCACTGCATTTATCGGCCCATCGGGCTGCGGGAAGTCCACCTTCCTGCGGCTGTTCAACCGCATGAACGACTACATCGAAACATTTCGAAAGGAGGGGGACATCTGCATTGATGGCAAAGATATTTACGGCAAAAAAGTAATGGTGGAGGAGCTGCGCAAAATGGTTGGAATGGTGTTTCAAAAACCCAACCCCTTCCCAAAATCCATCTATGAAAATGTAGCATTTGGCCTGAGAATCCAGGGCATCAAAAAGCGGGCAGTGCTCGACGAAGCAGTGGAGCATTCACTGCGGCAGGCAGCCCTCTGGGAGGAGGTGAAAGACCAGCTAAACAAATCAGCGCTGGCCCTTTCGGGTGGCCAACAACAGCGCGTGTGCATCGCGCGGGCGCTCGCCGTCGGGCCTTCGGTACTGCTGATGGATGAACCCGCCTCGGCCCTCGACCCCATTGCCACGAGCAAAGTGGAAGAGTTGATTCACCAATTAAAAGAAAAATACACCATCGTCATCGTCACCCACAACATGCAACAGGCAGGGCGGGTGAGTGACAAAACCGCCTTCTTTTACTTGGGCAACCTGGTAGAATTTGATAAAACGAAAAAAATATTCACCAACCCGAAGCAAGAACTTACCGAGCGCTACATCACCGGCCGGTTCGGATGATGATGGGAGGTTGAGAAAGTTGAGTTAACCTCCTAAACCTCTTTACGTCCGTTAAATCGCAAAATAAGCATGACCAATCTCGATCGGGAACTGAAACAACTTAAGGAGGATATTATCGGCATGATGCACTTAGTGCAAAGCCAGTTGAAAAAGGCGAATAAGGCCTTCACCAAACAGTCGGTTTCTATGGCGAAGGAAATCCACAGTGTGGAAAACCGGGTGAATGCCACGGAGCTTTCCATTTCCAAAAATTGCGAAAACCTCATCGCCCTGTACAACCCCGTAGCCGGCGACCTGCGCCTTGTGCTGGCGGCCCTGAAAATCGTGATTTATTTAGAGCGCATCGGCGACCACGCCGACAAGATAGCCCGGTATGTGCGGAAGGAAAAAATCAGCAGTGAGATAGATGCCAAGCTGCTCGAAGCCATTTCGTTCGATGCCATTTTTGACACGGCCCTTGAAATGGTGAACGACGCCATAGACGGGTTTATCAACGAAAACACAGAGGTGGCCCGGCTGGTGTTCGTTAAAGACGAAATCGTCAACAAGTTTTACAAAAAAGCAGTCATTGCTCTTGCTGGCAAAAAAACAGACCATTCAGAGGATGCCATCAACATCCTTTATCTTTTTTCCATCGTCAACAAACTTGAAAGGGTGGGAGACCTCGCCAAGAACATCGCCGAAGAGACCATCTTTTACGTGGAAGCTAAAATCCTCAAACACGCCAACCTGAAGAAAAAGTGAGGATGGCGTGTTTGGGGGCTTGTCATTCCTGCGTACTGGCGTAATAGGCCCATCACGCTAATACGCCAGCCTCACATCTTCGGCTTCCAGCCCGGCTCGTATTCACGGCCCCACAGGCTCATAGCCTCTTCATCGTCGGGGATGCGGCCGTTTTCCGTGTTCAAATGAAGGGTGCGCCCATCCTTCTGGGCGATGTTGCCGAGGTGGCACATCAGTGTGCTCTTGTGCGCTTCGGCGACGGGCGAGTTCGTTGATTTCGCCGGTGCCCCAATGCCAGAACCAGTGCCAGTTGTCGTGCAAGAGGTTGTCGTTGTATTCGCGGCGGGGTGCCGGGCCTTGCCACAAATCCCAGCCGAGCCAGTCTGGATGAATAATTTTATGGCCTACGCCGATGAAGTCGCGGGTATTGCTATACCAGGCCTTGCCATAATACACCTCGCCTATGATGCCCTCAGCAATGTCTTTTTTTTTGCCAACATGGAAGTTGGCGCCGGCCGTTGCTGATTGCCGAATTGCAGTACTTTGCCGGTTTTGTGTTGTGCCGCCACGAGCCATTCGCCTTCTTGCGGGCTGTGGCAGCAGGGTTTTTCCAGATAAACGTGTTTGCCCGCCTGCATGGTCATGATAGCTATCGGAGTGTGCCAATGGCCGGGGTTCGATAGCGCTTTGAAAATGCCCTTATAACCGGCTTCACCAACCCTCGACTTCTCAATTCTCAATTTCTCAGGCATTGGCCCGGCTAAGGGCGAGCCTCTTCACCATAGTTACTGTCAAGTGCACCACCATGCCGAACAAGGCCCAGAAAATCATCCGCGCCCGGCGTATGAGGCCAAAGGTGATGCCAAGCGATGCGGTGTAACCGAGGAAGGCCAGGGCTGTCGAGATGCCCGCCTCATTGACGCCCAGCCCCTGCGGGATAATGAAAAACAGGGTGGCACTGATGGCAATCATGCCAGCCACGGCAATCAGTTCAATGACCCCAGGTTCAAAGCCCAGTATGTAAAAAATGGCGTAAATCTCAAACAGATTAAAGACCCGGCCGAGAAATTTAAAGGAAAAGGCCAAAAAGAACCGGGCCGGTGGAATGGGTTGGTTACGGTATTCTTCTACGATTTTCAGTTTTTGCAAAAAGTAGCCCGCAATCTTCGACGGAGCGCTGGACAGCGCCAGCCAAACCATGCCGGCCGAGAGAAAGACGAATACGCCCGCTGCTATTATCATGGGCATCCTGTAAGCCTGCCCGATGGGTACGAAGGCCAGGGTCACGAAGGTAGTGGTGGAGGCAAATAACACGCCCGTGGTGGCGTGAATGAATCTATCGATTACTAAAGCGCGGCTGGCGGTGTGCCAGTCGAGCCAGGTAGTCAGATGTTTTAGTTTAAACGGCTCGCCACCCAACCCTGCCATCGGAATGATGGTGCTGTATGCGTCGCCAACCAACTGGTTAAACATCAAATCGGTGAATGGCACCTTGCCCTGCACAAGGGTGCGGATGCACATGGTGTTGGCCAAAATCCATAGAAGGGCGATGCTGAAAACAAGGAATACCCGGTTCCCGGCGGCGGCCAACGATTCTGACACCACGCTCAGGTCCATATTGAATATCAGCAGGCAAAGAATTCCGACCCCGATAAGGTAGAAAAATATGGGATCAATTTTTTCGAAAAGATTCGCTCCCGATTTTGCCACCTCCGCCGCATGCACGGAGCGGGAAATCATAATGGCGGTGATGGTGGTGCCGAGCAGAGCCAACCAAAACATGGCTTGGTACTGAAATGCGATACTCAAAATGAAAGTCATAAAAGCAATGACGTCCTGCTTGTTCAACTCTCGCATCACATTGAAAAAGTTGTTCAGCACCTTGGGTTGAGCAGACGCCTGCGGCAAACATCTCTGCAACTCAAGGGTGGCACCTTTGCGGCGAAACCCGAAAGAAGTCATTTGTGCCAGCATGTAGATGGCCATAGCTCCCAAGAGTATCATGGCGATGAGGTAAACCTGCGAGCCGGAAGTCTGCCAGGCACTATACCCCAGTGCCTCGAAGAATAGGATGTAGCGCAAATTACCAGTGAGTTTGCCGTACCACGAGCCGAAGTGGGTGGAGCGAAGCGTGAGGCGGGCCAGCTCTCCGTCGCACCCATCGAGGATGGAGGCGATTTGAAAAATCAGCGCACCAGCGACGATTTGCCAGTACAGGCCGGAGGCAGCCAAAAAAGCACCGGCCAGGGTTAGTAAAAAAACGCCGGTGGTGACCCAATTTGGGCGCAGCCCCCATTTTGCGAATAAGAAAGTGATGCGCGTGGAAAGGGAACGGTTGATGTGGCGGCTCACCCAACCGTCTTCAGAGCGAACGAGGGTCTTCATCAGCCGCCGCTCTGCCTCTGCTTTCATGCTGGGATTGTCCACATCCTGCCACATGGGGTTGTCGAGTGCCACTGCCCTCACCCCGGTTCCATCAATGAAATGCTGGATGACGTCGCTCACGGAACGGGCACCCTCCGCCACTTTTGCGGCTACTTTTTTTCCGTAGCCGGCAGGGAAGTAGAAAAGTCCGGTGTCCACGAGGTCGTATTTTTCTATCGCTTTGCCTATGTTGTTGATGAACCCCGCCTTGGAATCCACCTTGGTGGCGTCGTCCATGTCGAACACATCAGCGAGGTTGCCATCGCAGGCTAAGGCGGGCAACTTGGGGTGCGCTTGGGATTTTTCTATAAAATCTTCAATGGTTTGCGG
>SCUG01000128.1 GCA_004297645.1 Saprospiraceae bacterium
TTTTCCCATTTCGTGCTGCGCAAAGTGCGGCGCTTGTTCGCTTTCGGAACAGAAAAAGTCGTGTGGGTTTTTTCGAAAAGCAAACTGGTGATGGTTGCTACGCCCGATTCGCCGCTGCAAATCCTTGACTGGAACGAGGACGTGGAATTGTTCAGCGGCATCTCGTTCAACATCGCAAAATACTTAGAAGAAGAGAGCATCTCTCCCTTTTGATTTTACGTTTCGAAAACTGCTTCCTAACACACCTTAGTTATTTCAAACCTGTTGCAAGATAGCAAGCAGAGGTGCAGCTTGAATTGCAAGAAGGAAAACGGCGGGATTGGAAGATGTGCGCCCAGCGAGGGTTTTCATTTTTGATAAAAATACCCACTGATAATGCCAGGCTTAGAGGAATTCCCTTATTTTGGTAAAAATTTCATGAAAATGGTAGCACAAGTTTCCCCGGCGCTCGATGACTTCGCTGATTTCCTGGCAAAACTCTCCCCTCGAAAACTTTTAGAATACAAAGCCTCGCCCAAAGCCCAGGAACGCTTGAATTTCCTGCTTGCCAAAAATAAGGAAGCTAAACTTACCGCCGGTGAACAGGACGAAATAGCCTATTTTATGATGATTGAGCACCTCGTCCGGCTTACCAAAGCAAGGGCGCTTCAACGCTTGAATTTGAAAAAGCAATGAGCGGAACCAAGAAGCAATTGCGAAAATTGGTCGCCATTCGTGCAGGCGGGCGTTGCGAATATTGCCGGGTGCTCGAATATCTCTCCAACTTTGAATTTCATACGGAACACATTACCGGCTTGCAACATGGCGGTTCTTCTTTGTCCGAAAACCTGGCGCTTTCTTGCTCCTGGTGCAATTGGAAAAAGGGACCCAACATCGCCACCATCTTGATTACGGGTGGTGAATTGATTCCGCTGTTCAATCCTCGCACACAAAATTGGTTCGACCATTTCGAGGTGGAAGCAAATGGCTGGCTCCTGGGTAAAACTTCCATCGGCAAAGCCACCATTAAATTGCTTGAACTGAACCATGCTGAACGAATTCAGGAACGGGTGGAAATGATGAGGGGCGGGTTTTATCCTTGAAAGCGCAGAAGCGCCGGTTGCATGACCTGTCCCGACGGCTCGGGACCGGCGGAAGCAGAAGTGCAGCTTGAATTGCAAGAAGGAAAACGGCAGGATTGGATTCACCATGTACTAGTTTTGCAATTCACCTTAAAACACGTTTACCATGACCGTTCGATTGATTGCGTTCTTGTTTACCCTCTGTCTGCCTGGCATCTCGATACTCCATGCCCAAGGCTGCTACCAAAAAGCCTTGGAAAAGGGTGAAAGACAATACAAAAAAGGAGAACATGAAAAGGCGCGTTTGACTTGGGAAAAAGGAAAGCAATGCCCCGGTGCCGATGTAGCCAAGTTGGACGAGAAAATCCGTATGATGGATGACTTCGACTTAGATGGTGTTCCAAACAGATTAGACCAGTGCTTTTATGAATTTGGGGCTAAGGAGACCAATGGCTGCCCGTGTGCCGACGTATATCGCAGGCGGGGGATTGACTATTATTACGACAACAAGCCGGACAGTGCATTGATGCAGTTCAATTTGGCTAAAAATTGCGGCGATACCCAGGGCATCAATGATATTTCAGCATGGGAAACCAAAATTGCCGAGCAAAAATATGCCTATGATTCTACCGAGCAAGCGGGCAATGGCGCTTTCAAGGTCGTGACACAAAACCCGGATTTCCCTGGTGGTGAAACGAGCATGCTCCAATTCCTTTTCAACAATCTCCGCTATCCACCTTATGCAAAGGAAAATGGCGTAGAAGGGATAGTCTATATCACATTTATTCTTGAAAAAGACGGCAATCTTTTCCATATTAAAGTCATCAGGGATATAGGTGCTGGACTTGGCGAGGAGGCGGCTCGTGTAGTCAGAAAAATGCCGCCCTGGAATCCGGGAATGATGGATGGCAAACCTGTGCGAGTTATTTTTTACCTTCCAATCAAGTTTAAGCTTGAATGATACCCTGACCAGATCGGAAGAGC
>SCUG01000129.1 GCA_004297645.1 Saprospiraceae bacterium
CTCCAATACGGGAGGTGAAAGTACCCAACGCCATCGAGTGGGCGGAGAAAAAGCTGACTATCCAGCTTGCTGAAAACCAGCGGCTCGCCGTCGGCAAAAGTCTTTCTGAAAAAGTCCACATCATCACCGGCGGGCCGGGCACGGGCAAGAGCACCATCACCAAAGTCATCCTGCTCATCACCCATCAGTTGACGCAAAAAATACTGCTCGCCGCACCCACCGGGCGTGCCGCCAAACGCCTCTCCGAAATCACCGGTTTGAAAGCCAGCACCATCCACTCCCTGCTGGAATTCGACTTCAGCATCGGCGGCTTCCGGCGCAACCGCGACCACCCGCTCGACTGCGACCTGCTCATCGTGGACGAGGCGAGCATGATTGACACCGTGCTGATGTTCAACTTGCTGAAAGCCATCCCGACACACGCAAGGGTCATCTTCGTCGGCGACGTGGACCAATTGCCGAGCGTGGGGGCGGGCAACGTTTTGCAGGATTTGATTTTATCAAAAAAAATCCCCGTGACGCGGCTGACCGAGATTTTCCGCCAGGCGGCGTCGAGCAAAATCATCGTGAACGCCCACCGGATAAATGCCGGCGAATTCCCCGACCTCTCCAACACCAAAGGTGGCGACTTTTTTTTCATCGAAGAAGAAGACCCCAGCAAGCTCATTGACCTCATCGTCAACCTCGTGGACAGCCGCCTGCCCAAAGCCTACGGCTTCGATGCCTTCGACGACATTCAAGTGCTCGCCCCCATGAACCGGGGCGCCATCGGCAACCGCAACCTCAACGAGGTTTTGCAGAAAAAACTCAACCCCAGCTACGAGCCGCTCGTGAAAATGGGCCGCACCTTCCACGACGACGACAAGGTGATGCAAATCCGCAACAACTACGAAAAGGACGTCTATAACGGCGACGTCGGGCGCATCCGCAAGATTGACCGCACCGAGCAGGAGGTCATCGTCACCTTTCCCGATAGCGATCGGGAGCGGGACGTGCCCTACGATTTCACCGACCTCGACCAACTCACCCTCGCCTACGCCGTGAGCATCCACAAATACCAGGGCAGCGAGTGCCCCTGCGTGGTGATGCCCCTGGTGATGGGGCATTACATGATGCTCTACCGGAACCTGATTTACACGGGGATAACCCGTGGGAAAAAACTGGTGGTGCTGGCCGGCTCCAAGAAGGCGGTGGCGATGGCGGTGAAAAATGACAAGGCGGTGAAGCGGTTTACGGGGCTGGGGGAGGTGATGGGGAAATTACTTCCAAACTGATTTCACAAACCTGGAAGCTATTATTTTCGGGTCATTTGTAAGAGCTTGTTTGGGAATTAGCTTCCGGTGAAAAAACGCCTCTTTTTTATGATACTTTGTTGAAAAAATAGTCCTCCCAACAGCACTGCCGGGACTCCCATTTTTTCGCCTTCCCGACGTAAAGTCGGGACAAGTTGTCTCATCAAAAAAGCTGACGCTTTTGCCCTCAAAACCAAAATCCCCAACAAGCTCTTAGGGAGGGTAGTTCCGTCTTTTCTTAGCCGGAGGAAACTTTAGCCACGGCCTTTTCGCAGACATGCCAAAATTCTGTTCAGCCATCCCATCCATTTCGGGCCTTCAGCAATGGGAGAAGATACCTCTCTTTCATCTGTGCCGCCGGTTGATGTGCCGTACATATTCACCAAAATCTGCCGCACGTTTCTCTCCACCATTCCCCGAAAGGGGATGCGGGCCATCAGGCCATAGAGGGCAGCATTGCCGCGAGCAGCGGCTTCCGGGTGCGCCTTTGCATGGGCGACGGCAGCTTTCAGGTCTTCGAGATACCAGCCAATGACCGGCACATTGGTGGGCATCACCGTCAGGTGGACGCTATCGGGATTTTGCTGGCGGTCCACCATCCAGCCTTTTTCTTCTAAAAAATCGGCCACCACGAAAATATCGGGGTGGTTGCCGCGCGTGGTGTAAGATAGGATGTTCATGCAAGGTTCCCCCACGATGCTGATTTCGGGAATCTCTTCCATACCCTGCCGGAGTTGCCGGGTGGCTTCCATCAATTTTTTGGCGATAGCCAAATAACCCTCCTCGCCGAGGTGCTTCATCCCGGCCCAAGCAGCGGCGATGGCACCTCCCGGCCGGGTGCCGGCCAACGTAGCCGAGGCATAGATGCCGCCCGGAAAACCGGTGGAGATGAAAAACTGGTGTTTCAAAAAATCCATACTGCGGTAAAGCACGACGGATGCGCCCTTCGCCCCGTATCCGAATTTGTGCACATCGGCCGACATGGAGGTGACGCCAGGCACCTGGAAATCCCAGGGGTGCAATTGGGCGCCGGGGCGCTCTACCCAGGGCAGCATAAAACCGCCGATGCAGGAATCCACGTGAAATGGGAGGTGGTGTTTTTCAGCCAATGCCCCAATCTCCGGGATGGGGTCGAGGATGCCGTTGGGATAGCTGGGGGCTGAGGCCGCGAGCATAATGGTGTTTTTATTGATGAGTGCCTCCATTTTTTTTGGAATGGCGCGCCGGTTTTCGTCCACCGGAGCTTTTCGCACGCTCAGCCCAAACAAATGCGCCGCCTTGTCGAACGCCGGGTGAATGGTTTGAGGAACTACTATTTCAGGCGACTTGATTCCGGAGTGATTCTCCCTGGCCCACTCCCGGCATGTGTACACGGCCAGTAAGATGCTCTCCGTACCGCCGGAACTCATGGTACCCACTGTGGCAGGGCCGCCATGCAACATCCCAGCGGTCATGGCCACCACCTCCGATTCCATTTTTTGCAGACTTTTGAAAGCGAATGGATTGAGGTAGTTCGTAGAAAAATATTGGCCGTAGGCCTCTTTGAGCAACCGGTCGTGCACCTCGTCCAGGTGATAGACGGTGCTCCAGTTGCGGCCGCTTTTCCAATCCACATCGGAGCGCTGCATCTGGTGAAGTTGGCCCAAGATGGTATCGGAAGGCAGGCCTTTTTTGGGCAAACTGCTTTTATTGACAGGCTTTTCCATGCGTTGAATGATTGGCAGAGAGGTGCATTTTCACTCGAAGTGGCAAGTTGCGGTCTTTTCCGCTTTTTTTTTGAAATAATGAGGTGAAAGGGATTTCCTCAAAATTTGGAAAATCTCATCATCCTTCTCCCGACAACAATCCACTCACCACAACGCCCATTTTTTTACCAGCCTCATTGGCCACGGCAATCACATCTTCCACAGTAGTTTCGCTGATGGCTTCAGGCGGATAACCGAGATCCGTCACCACGGAGAGGGCAAAGATTTTCATGCCCGAATGTTTGGCGACCAAAACCTCCGGCACAGTGGACATGCCCGCCAGGTCGGCACCGATGCGGTGGAGCCAGGTGTACTCGGCCGGGGTCTCCAGATTAGGCCCGGAAAGCACGGCGAATACACCGCGGTGCGCCCGGATGCCATGCGCTCGTGCGATGACTTCTGCCCGGTTGAGCAGCTCTGCATCGTAGGTGTGCAGCATATCGGGAAAACGTACGCCGAGGCGTTCGTCGTTGGGGCCTCGCAGCGGGTTGTCGGGCAGCAGGTTGATGTGGTCTTTGATGAAAACCAAGTCGCCTATTTCGTGCGCCGGGTTGACGCTGCCGGCAGCATTGGACACGAAGAGCTGCTCCGCTCCGAGGAACTTCATTACCCGCACGGGAAAGGTCACCTCCCGCAGCGAGTAGCCCTCGTAATAGTGGCTCCGGCCAACCATCGCCACCACGGATGCTCCGCTCAACTTCCCAAAAACCAATTGTCCGCGGTGAAACGATACCGTGGACACGGGAAAGTGTGGAATATCTTCGTAATTGATGACCTCTGCGGCCTCGATGTCGTCGGCCAACTGGCCGAGTCCGGTGCCGAAGATGATGCCGGTATTGGGTTGAAAATCCGTCCGCGTGCGGATGTACCGGACGGCCTCCTGTATTTGGTCGTAAAGCATGAAACTGTTTTTCGTTTTTGGCCGGGCCGGTGGACCAAAGCAAAACGTTGGGTTATTCCACCGCTTTGACCTCCGTCACTTCGCCCTTGTCATTTTTTATCAATAGAAAGAATTTTCTCCACCATGGCGGAGTTCACACCCAAAGCCGTGTAAGCCGCCGTTTTCGAGAAAGTCGCTTGGCACTGTTACCGTGGCTTTTTCCGGAAGGGCCGAAACGCGGCCAGTGACCTTTTTACCGTTTTCTTTTGAAAAAACGCAACCGGTGGAGGTGGCGTACACTGCCGCATTGGTGAACGTGATTATTTCCGTGTTGGGAGCAGCCGGTTTGTTACCACCGTTGGCAGCACCATCGCTGGGATGCGTGGGTTGGCCGCCGCACGCGGCGAGCAGTATCCAACAAATCAAAAGCAAAGAGGTGTATTTCATTTATTATGTTTGAAAAAATGAGGCGTGCAAATTTTCAAAATTCTCCCTCCCGGTTTTGTTTTTATTCCGGGCCTATCAGTTCGATGAATGTGCCGTCGGGATCTTGTATCAGCACGAACTTCCGCCCGTCGGCGAGGGTGGTGGGTGTGTCACCCAACGTGGCAATGTGGTGATGCTCGAAGCGCTCTAAAAACGGCTTCATGGATTTCACGAAAACGGTCACGTACTGCACGCCGGTGTCGTCCTGAATATGCACCGGAAGGGGGTGGTTGGCCAGTTGGCCAAAGCTCATCAGCTTCCATTCCGTGGCGTGCGGGCTGTCCACCAATTTCAGAATGGCGACCTCGAAAGATTCACCGCCGGTAAGCCCGGAGCGTTTGCCAAATTCTTTGTCGATAAGAAAACCGCCCGTTTTGGTCATGCCTAAAACGTTGGTATAAAAGTCGAGCGACTTCTCAAAATCGGACACCACCACCCCGATTTGAATGGTGCCATGCTCGAACTCGCCGTTAGTTCTTTTCGAAGTACTGCCAAAAAATAAAATAGCTGCCGCAGGTAGCAGTAAAGTCAGAAAGAGTTGTTTTGTGCTTTTCATGTGTAGAAATTTTGGATGGCAAAATAAGAAACCTCCCGTGAATATCACTGGTAACTGTATGCCCAAATAAAGTAGACATTGGCCAGCCCCTCGTCCTGCGGATCAATGGCTGCTTTCGCCCCGGTGGTTATTAGCACAATATCAATGGAGGTTTTGCCTTGGTAAAACGCGCTGGAATTTCGAATTCCGTGTCCCGGAAGCGGTTGGAAATGGCGTGCCAATCGGGGTTGTATTTCGGGTACATTTCGGGCAGTGGTTCCCGCAAAAGCTGATAATTGGAGCCTTTCTCAAACCAGACGCCCGCCTTTTGGCTGTCAACCCACACTTCCATTTCCTGATGAAACGAGAACTGATTGATGCGGCGGCGCAGGCGGACACCGTCATTATCCGCCGAAAGTTTTCATTGTGAGACCCATATTTCCAGCGGCTATTGTCGGGAAACGCCGTATTGAAGTTGCCCACGTTGTCAGCCTGATTTGTTTGCAGGTGTACGCGGCACAAGAGATATGAAAGTGCGGATCCTTTCCCCCGTGGGGTTTCCCACGTCAAGGCTGTCTGTCAAAATGACAGAAGGCTCTGAGTGTAAAAAATAAAACACGGCACTGCGGAAGGTTCCATCTGTATCGTGGAAGTATGCATAGCAGTAGTCTTGCTCGAAAAATGCTGCACTAAAAAAGGAATATTCAAGCATTTGGATATTTTTTTCAAAAAAAATCTTCACAAAAGCAGCTGAAATCTTTTTTAAAATTCACAATAAAAATCAAATCTAAAAGTATAAGCTATTCTTAATTTTTGATAATGAATTACTTGTGCATTTACTTGTTTAAACTATAGTGTAAATTATTTCTCACAAAGGGACAAATATGTCCTTGGCCCAGGCAAATTTCATTCGCACATTTGTATCGTGATTAGTGAGTAAGGGATGAGGCGATAAAAAAGTGAAGATTGAAACAAAAGAGAAAATGCTAATCGAATGGATTAGCCAACAGGTTTGAAAATGTTCATGGGATTATAATTTGTTAATAGCCAGTCGTCCCGACGGACCCTGCCGGGACGAACTGCTTTTAATTTCTTTCAAATCTGACTTGACAATTTGTATTTGTTCATGGGATTATAATTTGTTGGTAGCGAGGCCCCCTCCAAGAAAGAGGGGGTACTTGCTAACTTTGACAAATTGTCCCTAAGAAATAATGCATCAGCCATCACAAAAAATGGCTGCTTAAAAGTAAGCAGCCACTGCAAAAAAAAATAGTTCATGGGATACGAACTCTAATGCAGAAAATTTTAAATGGGATTTAAATCAACTTTCTTTCGCAAACAAAATGGCTGATGCAAAATTATATTAGGATTAAGTCACATGCAAGTTTAGCTGCAAATAAATCCTAAAAGATTTCGTTTTTGGATATGTTCATGGGATTATAATTTAAAAAGTCGCACTTATTGAAGTGCGACTTTTTTTTTGCGGCTACCGTCTTGTGTATGCGTCGTTTGCCCGCTTAGGGCAAATGAACACATACACATTGTTCAACACCATTAAGTTAAGGCGCTTGGCTGCAAATAAAAAGCGACGAAAAGAGGATATTCGTGAAAAATTCACTCATCATGAACACCTCCCTTCGTGCTTATCTTGATGCCATCCGGCAGTTTTCGGAGATGGCGAGGCAAACGCCCCAACAATATTTTCGCAGACCCGGCATTCCGATAGCTATCGGAATCACCCGGACCCGGATACTTCACCTCGAACGGGTCGTCTGGCTGAACATCACCTTGCTCAAATGTATGCTCTGCGTCGAACTCGACCGCTTCTTCGACTGGCTTAACACCGGAGCGTTTTCCCCGACCAAGAGCGCCCTGGTCCAGGCCCGTCAAAAACTGCTGCCCAAATTCTTCAAGGACATGTTCATGTTCGGCGTTGCCCTGTTTTACAAGTGTTTCAAAGCCAAACGCTGGAAAGGCATGCGCCTTTGGGCCGCCGATGGTACCGGTTTCCGGCTGCCCGATGAAGAATGGCTCGGCGAAGAGTTTGGCTGGCACAGCAACCAACATAACCGTCCCGATAGCTATCGGGATTCCACCCGCCTGCTCGCCCATTTCGACCTGCTCAATCAGGTTGTCACTGCTGTGCAGTTCCACACCCGCCACGTAGCCGAAACAGTAATGGCACAGCGTTCCATTGCCAAAATCCCGAAGGACGTTTGCGTTGTTTACGACCGGGGGCATGCCTCCCACACCATACCTTTTCTCCATCAACATTACGGCTCCCATTGCATTATCCGAATGCCTGTTGGCTTCTCCAATACCGTAAAAACCTTTGTTTCCAGCGGAAAAAAAGAGCAAATCATTACAGAAAAACTCTCTTACAAGTCCCGAACAGTACTCAATGAATTGGGTATTTCCGTCAATGTCCAGACCACCATCACCTATCGCCTCATCCGTGTCATGTTGTCCACTGGCGAAGTAGAAGTGCTGCTCACCACCCTACTCGATACCAAACGCTTCAAACACGCTTATTTTGCTGAAATATACCGCAAACGCTGGGGCATCGAG
>SCUG01000130.1 GCA_004297645.1 Saprospiraceae bacterium
AAAATTGTGACCAAATTCTTCAACACTGAGGCACAGAAACACAGAGTTGAGTTTGGTTCTCTGTGCCTCCGTGTCTCTGTGTTGAAATAAAAATTGTCAAGCTAATTCCAGCGTTGACTTGTGATACAGCCTCAAAAAGAACATCTTATTTCGAACACGTTACTTAGTAACACCGGATTAACGCTGTAATTTATCCAAAACTTGCGCCATTAGCCGTTGAATTTTCAAAGCCTCTGCCCGTGATTTTTCCGCAAAGTCTTCGCCATCGCTGGCGAAAATAATGCTCCTCGATGAATTTATCAACAGGCCACAGTCAGCCGTCAATCCATGTCTGCAAACGCCCTCTATGTTGCCGCCCTGTGCGCCGATGCCGGGCACAAGCAGGAATGAGTTTGGCGCAATGCGGCGTATTTCCTCAAATTTTTCGGGGTGGGTAGCACCGGTGACAAACATGAGGTTTTCAGGAGTGCCCCATTCTTGCGCTTTGCGCATAACCTTTTCAAAAAGTGGCTGGCCACTCTCTTGTGGAGTAAACTGAAAGTCGCGGCTCCCTGTGTTGGAGGTAAGGGCCAGCAAAATCACCCACTTATTTTCAAAAGCGAGAAAGGGCAGTACGCTGTCGGTGCCCATGTATGGCGCCACCGTGACGGCGTCGAAGTTCATTGTTTCAAAAAAAGCAGTGGCATATAGCCGGGAGGTATTGCCAATGTCGCCTCGCTTCGCATCGGCAATGGTAAAAACGCCATCGGGCACCACCGCCATTGTTTTTTCCAAAGAACGCCAGCCGGCCGCACCTTGTGATTCGTAAAAAGCGAGGTTGGGCTTATACGCCACGCACAAGTCCTGCGTGGCTTCAATGATTTGCCGGTTGAATTCAAAAATAGGGTCTTCGTATTGAAACAGGTGGGGCGGAATGCGGGAAATATCGCTGTCGAGGCCGATGCACAGAAAAGATTTTTTGATGAAAATTTGCTCGACGAGTTGTGCTCTGGTCATACGTTTCGGTGGTCAGATGGGTTCTATTCCATTTATGGCCTCGATGTTCAGAATGCCGGGTACCTTGTTTTTGATGGATCGTTCAATCCCAGCCTTCATCGTCATAATAGACATAAAGCAGCTCTCGCAATTGCCGATCCATTTGACCTTCACTGTTTTCCCGTCATCGGTGACATCCACGACCTGCACATCGCCGCCATCGGCAGCGAGGTGCGGCCGGACATCATCAAGAGCAGCATCTATTAGCTGAATCAACACGCTTTTTTCCTGTGCGGTCATTATTTCAAATGTTTAGGAAACTTCCACCACTTTCGTGGGGGCGAGTTTCTCATTTCTGAGAGCCACCTGTTCGCTGACATTTTTTGCCAACGTTTTGAAGGCCTCTGAAACTATTGAATTTTTTGCCAGGATGGCGGGATAGCCGGCATCACCGGATTCCCGGATTCCCTGCACAATGGGTATTTGCCCTAAAACGCTGGTGTTGCTCAACCTGGCTAATTCTTCACCACCACCCTGTCCAAAAAGAAAATACTTACGGTCAGGTAAATCTTCCGGCGTGAACCAGGCCATATTCTCAACAATGCCTATGATAGGAACGTTGACCGAGGGCAGCAAAAACATGTTCATGGCTTTGGTGGCATCGGCGACGGCCACGTCTTGTGGGGTGGTGACCATCACGGCACCTGTGACTGCCACCGTTTGCACCAACGTGAGTTGAATATCGCCGGTGCCTGGCGGTAGATCCACAATCAGGTAGTCCAGTTCCTCCCACATTACTTCCATGAAAAATTGTTTGATGATGCCGCCTAAGCGGGGGCCTCTTAACACAACTGCCTGCTCTGGCGCTACCACGAACCCGATGGACATGACCGGCATGCCATTCATTCTCAAGGGTAGTATCCGCTGCCTGCCGTCAACGTCTTGCACCCGGGGCCGTTCCCCTTTAAGGCCGAGCATGGTGGGTATGGATGGGCCATACAGGTCGGCATCTATCAATCCAACTTTAAAACCAAGTTGCTTAAGTCCTACTGCGAGATTAACGGCAATGGTGGATTTGCCCACGCCGCCTTTTCCCGAAGCAACGGCGATGATATTTTTGACTTTGTCAATGGAGTTATCCTCCGGTGGTGCAGGGGCTGGAGGCGCCGCAGCCACATGAACGTTGACGTTGGCACCGGGGTAAATGGCCTCCACTTCCTGCACGATGTTGAAAATCAGTTCCGTCTTGTTCGGGTGGTCCAAAGTGGGAAGCAGCAGCCTGATGTTCACGTTTGTCCCGTCAATGAGCGGGTCCTCGATTCTTCCTGATGACACGATATCCTTGCCGGTGACCGGGTCAATTATACGGCCCAAAACTTCCAGCACGCCCTGTTTTTCTATCGTCATAAATGGTCGGTTTTGAGGGGCAAAGGTAATAAGTCCCGGCAAACCCGCACCGCTCCAATACTTACTGGCCTGAAAATGACTGTTGGCGATAGCTGGAACGGTTTTTTTTACTCGAAAAATCATCATTCTGGATTTAGTAATCCCCAATCACTCCTACATTTGCTGTCATGAAAGTGCACAGAGATTTAAGCGACCTGCCCCAGTTTCGCAACGCCGTGATCACCATCGGCTCATTTGACGGCGTACACTTAGGGCACCAGAAAATCCTCAAGAAAGTTAAAGACCTCGCCGTTGCGACTGGCGGCGAAAGTATTGTCATTACTTTTCACCCGCACCCCCGGCAAATAGTTTATCCCAAGGATACCAGCTTAAAGCTCATCACGACCACGGAAGAAAAAATCGAATTGCTGGGGAAAAGCGGAATTGACCATTTGGTGATCGTACCGTTCACCTTCGAGTTTTCACAAATCAGTGCCGACGAGTACATTGAGCGGTTTCTCGTGGCAAAATTCCAACCTAAATATATCGTCATCGGCTACGACCACCGTTTCGGTTTGAACCGGCAGGGCGACATCTATTACCTGCGGTGGCACGAAGCTACCTGCGGCTACCGGGTGGAGGAAATTGAAA
>SCUG01000131.1 GCA_004297645.1 Saprospiraceae bacterium
GAACTCCGAGTTTTTGAATAACAACAAATCAGTGTACAGAAAATTCCAGGGCAAACAATAATATCCTCCGCCCTTCCGCGCCTTGTTCTTGATGAATGAGCAATCCCCGATTATTACTTTAGCGCCTATGTCCCTACCGCCAAAATAAGCGATACCACCCCCAGATTTGCCCGCTTCATTTTCAATGAATTTGCATCCCGTAAATTCTATGGTATCGGTGCGTTCCGATTCAAGATACAAAATGGCGCCGCCATGGTTTTCCGCCCTGTTCCTGGTGAATGTGCAATTCCAAAAATCGTTTTTTACTTCCACCCAACTGCCGCCTGCCCGGTAAATGGCGCCGCCGTCACTGCCGGCGTGGTTCTGCTCGAAAACGCAGTTGTAAAACCGGGGCGCTACCGAGCCGTTGTTGCTGCCGTTCACATATACCGCCCCGCCGAAGAGGAGGGCATAGTTTCGCTCGAAGCGGCAATTCCTGATGCGGGGATAGGCAAAGCCCGCTTCCCCGTTGATGTACATGGCCCCGCCGATGGCCGTAAGGCCCGTGAAGCCACCGCTCCCGTCATCGGCATTGCCCTTTTGAAAAACAAAACCATCCACAGCGGTGGTGGTATCCGCATTTTCCATGTACAGGATGGTGAGTGAATTGTCCGTACTGTCATTCAGCACTCCGATGTCGCCGCTGAGAATGGTATGATTCGTTTCCCAATCCCGTTCGTTCAAAGCGGTTTCCGTGGCGGCGAAGCCGCCGAAGAGTCTCACCCCGTTTTTCAATTCGAAATACACCGTTCTATCGCTGTCTTGCGTGGGAAAGTAGGTACCCTGGGCGACCCAGACGCTGTCGCCGGGCTGTGCAACGGACAGCGCTGCTTGCAAGTCCGTAAAGGCGGAGGCCCAACTCGTTCCGTCGTTGCTGCCCTGAGCCTGCCCATGGACGTAAATGACCTGGGCACCAGTGATTTCACAAAAAATAATGAGAAACAGAAATGGTATAATTGCGTGCTTCATGGGATGTCGGTTTTTAGTGCTACCCGGAATTCAAACCTATAAGGTTTTCAAAACCTTATAGGTTTAGCCGGGTAAAAACACCCATCCGAAGGCAAGTCATGCCCCCGGATGGGTGAAAGAGAAGACTGATTATTGTTTGATAACATTACCGAAAACCTTTCCATGCGGCGTCATCACCTGCCAGGCCAATATACCTTTGGGCAGAAAAGTTCCCTGGTCGAGTTTAAAGGTATTGCTGCCTTTTGTCAATTCAATCTCTTTGTAATAGAGCCGGACGCCAAAGGCAGAGAACAGCCAGATGCTGCCTTTGGAGGCCTTGTCTGTTTCAATATCAAAAGACAACTCGTGCGAGAAGGGATTGGGGCGGCACCAGACCTGTAGAGTAGTTACCGGGCTACCTTCCGCACGGGATTTGACCACTGTCAGTTCCAATGGATATTCCCGGCCCTCCGTGTCAAAAGCGAGGTTGTTCAGCATTGCGTCGTCCAAGTGAAGAACGCCAGCCAAACCGATCAAATCTTTCTTTGCCTTATAACTCAGATTGAATAAAATCGTCCCTTTGTGGGCCAGCCCTCTTTCGCCGTCCGGCGAAAACCAAAGGGTTCGTATGACGCCCTCGTCCACCTGTGTCAGGCCGAAGTTTTCTTTGTTCAGCCCTTCCACCTGCCCTTTTGAAGGGCCGATGAATTCCACTGCATCCGCATCGAAACGGATGCCCGCCTGAAAAGCGGCCAACGGCTCCTCACTGCCCCATGAGAACGGAATGGTTACCGTTTCACCTGCCGCCAGTGCGCCATCCTTCACAAGCAGTTGACGCAGACCCGCCATCCGCTCTTCCGGAACATCCGCCGGACCAGCTAAACAGCCAGATGTACAACTCAGGTTGACATCACCTATTTTGATGGCTACAAAATTGGCGAGGCCTGGGGGGACGGTTGCATTAACGAATTCGGGAAACTGCTCCATAAATGGGTCAGCCGGATCCGGAAATTGATAGGCCCTGTCCACAAAGCGCCAAGAGGTATTGTTGGGAAACGTCTCGTTGATGTGAAGAATCAGCCTACGGATTTCGACAAGGTCGAAAGTGGTGACGCTGTTGCTGTGATTTACGTCTGCTGCTATGATTTTATAGGGCGAATTCAAAGGCTGTATGTCTAATATGTGTCTGCTAATGAGTACCAGGTCGAAGGTGGTGACACCGCAGAGCGGAAAGTCATTTTTGGCGGGTGTAACCGTGTAGGTACCATTATCGTTACAGACACACCGGGCATAAAGAGATTCGCAATTCTGGTCTAACGTGTAGTTGCAGGCAGGCCCGGTAATACCTATTGAATAAGAGCCTTGCACCTCGTCCCCATTTTCCTTTAAAGTCTCTCCCTGAATCATGGGGCTGCAAATGGGGAAATCGGCCGCGTCCACAAATCTGGCAGGTACACAAGCCACACCAATTCCGCCTCCTGTCAGGTCTATGTATGTCTCCCGGAAGACTACGTTCTCAACACAGCCGGAGGGGACATCCAGCCTAACCTGAAACCCCGTGTTGTTCGTTATGGAAACAGGGTTAATTGACCAGAAACAATAGCGGAATGTGTTGGCATCCAGTATCTCGAAACAGGTGCTGCCGCCGCAATAGTTTTGAGAGCCGGGGCATGCGAAATCCTGGGCACCTAAACCTACGATGGTTACGCCACCTGATGTTTCCAAATCGCAGACGAGAGTGAGTTTATAGAAATCCCTTGTACTCGGCGGGCCTGTCCAATTCAAGGATACATTCAAGAGTATCTCGCTGCACTGGCCTCCCTGCTGCACGGAAATGGCATCCACGCGCGCTGTCACATCCTCCGTACAGTCGGGATAGCCTGTAAAAACAACCTGTTCGGGCGCATCTAAGCATGGTTTGCAGCAGGTTCCGTTCAGGGGCGCATACCTGGCATTTTCCATCGTCAGCGTGGCGGTGCCGCCGTTAGAAATAAAAACAGGTCCGTTGATTTGAATCCTGAACAGGAACCCCGTCGCATTCGTGATGTCTCTTTGATGCGCATAAATAGTATAGCCGCCGGAAGAATTCATAAATACCTCTACATTGGCGGCTGCTATGTCTCCACCGATGATGGCCGGGATTTCCACTAAGTTGTTAAAGGCAACATCTATCTTGATGTCTATCTCTTCAATGGCAGATGCTCCATTAGTGAGGTTCACCGGAATAACGGCGGGTATATTGCCCCCGCCTGCCACCTGCCCGAACTCGATACAGGGGCCGGAAGAGGCACAGGCAGCCGGTTCGGGAAAGGTGACTCCTGTGGCAACGAAGGTGCCCTGGCAGGCCTCGAAGACAGGCATTTCATTGCCCATGCTCGTCTGGTAGGAATACATCGCATTCTCGATAAGGTCAATCGTTTCCCCAGGAAAGGCGTCCACTACAAGTGTGAACAAATGAAAGGGCATCTGTCCGGCAGGAATAGTGATGGGCGGGTCATTGGTCGCCGGATTGTTGTCGTCATTCGACAAGATGAAACTGACCTCCTCCGCAGTCGGCAGTAAATTGTCGTTGAACAGTGGATTATAACATCCGTTAGTGGCCACCGGGTTTATCTCGGACAACAGGCCCGCCGCCGGGTTCGTGACCAGCGTAATGCCGTTCACGGTCAACTGTGCCGATATATCGAGGTTATCAAAGACAAAGTCACCTTGGCCACCATTAGGGATAACCATGAATTCGTAGTAGTACCGGAAACAACCCGGAGCAAGGCATTGAGCGTCCGAACCGGCAGGAGAACCACTCATGACCCGGCAAACCTCAATCCCAAAATTCGAGGATTGGGCATTCACCCTGCCCGAAAAAGAAAAGAAAAGTAAAGAAAAGAAAAGTAAAGAGGCTGCATGTTTTACGAGGGAGCCAACCCTGCGGTGCGTTGTAATCAGATTTTTGTGGCACATA
>SCUG01000132.1 GCA_004297645.1 Saprospiraceae bacterium
CTTAGGAACGTGCGCAAAACAACCTGGCCAATTCACCGGGTGACTTCGAGTCACCCGGTGAATTGGCTTCTGCAAAACTTACCAAGTTATTTTGCGCACGTTCCTTAAATGAAGCCATGCCGGGAAACTCAATCGAATGTACCTGCCTATCTTTGCCGCCCCACAAACCCTTTACCCCCATTGAATGTTTGCAAAAATCACCGCAACACCACAACACCACAACACCACTACCACCGTGCGTTTAGAGCCAAAAGATTTGTACGAAAAACTGGAGTTCGACAAAGTCCTCCGGCTATTGGAGCAAGAATGTTTGGGCGAACCGGGCAGGGTCTTCGTCAGAAACCTGCCATTGCTGACAGACCAGGCGCTCATCGAGCAGCAGCTCGACGAAGTGGCAGGGTGCAAACAGGCAATGCAACAAGGCGACCCGTTGCCCATCGCCCCGTATGAAGACCTCTGCGAAGACCTGCGGATGCTCCAAATCGAAGATTACGTGTTGCCCGGCGATGGCTGGAAACGCATCAACACCGTGCTGCTCACCACCGGAGCCATGTTCGGTTTTTTCAACCCAGACCGGCAGAAGGCCTTCCCCACCCTTTACGATATTTTGCGCCCCATCGCTTTCGACAAAGCACTCGCCGAAGCCATTGACCAGGTCTTCGACGAAAACGGCGAAGTCCGCCCCGATGCCTCCCCAGCCCTCGCCGGGCTGCGCCGTGCCGTCATCAACAAACAGCGCGAGTTGGACAAGGTATTCCTCAGCCTCATCAACAGCTACCGCAACAAAGGCTGGCTCACCGGCAACGTGGAAAGCATCCGCAACGGCCGCCGCGTATTCAGCGTGCCGTCGGAGCATAAACGCAAAATCCGGGGCATCATCCACGACGAAAGCGCCACCGGCCGCACCGCCTTCATCGAGCCGGAACCTGTCATAGAAATCAATAACGACATCTTCGACTTGCAACAGGAAGAACGCCGGGAAATCTGGCGCATTCTCAAAGAATTGAGCAACACCTTCCGCCCCTACATCCCGCAGATGCAGGCATACGAGGGCCTGCTCCTCCGCTTCGATGTCATCCACGCCAAAGCCCGCCTGGCGTTGCAAACCAACGGCTGCAAACCCAAGATATTAAACACGCCAAACCTCGGCATTGAGATGGGCCGCCACCCCCTCCTTTTTTTAAAACACAAAAACACGGGAAAAGAGGTCATCCCTTTCGACCTTACCTTACACGGCGAAAACCGCATCGTGGTGCTCAGCGGGCCAAACGCCGGCGGCAAGTCCATCCTCATGAAGTCGGTGGGTCTGATACAACTGATGCTGCAAGCCGGCATGCTCGTGCCGGTGGACGAAGTTTCGAAGATGGGCATTTTTGATAAAATTTTCGCCGACATCGGCGACCAGCAATCCATCGAAGACGACCTCTCCACCTATTCCAGCCGGTTGGCCAACATGCGCACTTTTTTGGAACATGCCGATGAACGCACCCTCGTACTCATTGACGAATTCGGCAGCGGCACCGACCCCAAAATAGGCGGTGCCATCGCCGAGTCCATCCTCCGGGAACTCAACCACCGCAGGGTTTCCGGCGTCATCACCACCCACTACTCCAACCTAAAAATGTTCGCCTTCAAAACCAAAGGCATCGTCAACGGCTCCATGCTCTTCGACAAAGAGCACCTCTCGCCCACCTACCTATTCAAAGTGGGGCGGCCCGGCAGCAGCTATGCCTTCGAGATAGCCCAAAAGAGCGGCTTAGACAATAAAATATTGGGCTACGCCCGAAAACGCACCGGCGAATCGGAGACCGCCGTGGACGACCTGCTCATTGACCTGCAACGCGAAAAAAAAGAAGTGGAGGACAAATTGCTGGCCGCTGCCGAACGGGAAAAGCAACTCGAAAAACTCATCAAGAATTACGAAAGCCTGCACCGCGACCTCGAATACCGCCGGAAAAAATTTAAACTCGAAGCCAAAGAACAGGCTCTGCAAGAGGTGGCGCGGGAAAACAAAGAGCTGGAACGCCTCGTACGGGAAATACGGGAAGAGCAGAATCTCGGCAAGGCCAAAATGCTCGTCGAGCAGGCCCGCGAGGAGCGGCGGCAGTTGGAAACCAATGTGACGGAATTGAAAAACGAGGTGTACGAATCGCCCGCCATGCAGCTAAAAGAGACGAAAAAAAGCGAAATCCGGCCTGGCGATTTCGTGAAAATGCGCAACCCCGATAGCCATCGGGGGCCTACCGGCACCGTGGAAAGTGTGGACAAGAAAAAGGCCGTCGTGCAAATCGGGCAAATGCGCATGACCGTCCACTTGCGCGACCTCGAACTTGCCGGTGAACCACTCGACGTTCGCACCACCGCCAGCATTCAATCGGATACCATCTCCCAAAACACGGCCTTCGAAACCAAGCTCGACATTCGGGGCATGAAGATGGAAGATGCCCTTCGCGTGGTGCAGGATTACCTCGACCAGGCCCTGCTCACCAGCACCAGCCACCTGCGCATCGTGCATGGCAAAGGCACCGGCGTACTGCGAGAGGCCGTCCGGAAAAAACTGCGGGAATACCGGGAGGTGAAAAACACCTACCACCCCGCCGCCGAAGATGGCGGAGACGGGGTGACGGTGGTGGAGTTTTAATCCCGGCTCAAAAGATTTATGCTTCGCCCAAGAGGTTTAGTGCAAATACGCCAGAACCAAATAGGCCTTGTACAGTACCCCCTCATAAGAGCTTGTTGGGGATTTAGCTTCCGGTGAAAAACCGCCCCTTTTTTGATGATACTGCGTTGAAAAAATGGTCACTTAGCTTTGGCGTGACTCCCCCTCCTTTGGAGGGGGCCGGGGGGCTAAAGGGCATCACGCGTTTTCCCTCGAAACCCAAAACACAAACAAGCGCTAAGTCTGGAGACTTCGTCAACTGATGAATTTGAGAGCAGGAAAAATTACCGAAAGGTTTCGGGCAAATGCAACACCAGCGAATCACCTCTCCCCCGCCGCACCCGAAGCGCTCTGTCACTCTTTGTCCCCTTTCGGGTGGCATTCGTAACAGGCTTGGCTGGAAAAGCTGTAATTCGAAACTTCATCGTGCTCGTTGGCGAGTTTCCCGGCGTTGTTGTGTTCGTGACAATCGGTGCAACTGAACGCCTTGAAGTCCCCCGGTGTGGTATGACATTCATCGCATTTGCTCCACTCGCCATTGTGTTTGCCACTAAAAATGGGGAAATACTGACTATCGTGTTGGGTGAAATCCTTGGCTGGCCAGCCGGGTTCGGTGGAATGGCAGACAGTACAATCGGTAGGGAAATTTCCGGCCACGTGGTCTGGGTTGGTGGTGGCCTGAAAATCCGCCTCGTGGCAGGCGATGCAGCCGGTAGGTGTTCCCGAAAAGACTCCCCCGATGTGGCACTGCACACAGTCGTTGATGTCGTGCCCTTTGGTCAAAGGGAAAAAGCTGTGGTTATTCGCCCCGGATACCCACTGCCACGACGGGCTGGCGGGGTCGTGGCAAAACAGGCAATCAGTCTTGTAGCCCGCGGCTTCATGGTTGGGGTTTGTCGTTGCCATATACTCATCGAGGTGGCAAACGGTGCATTCGTTTCCGATGCGGTCGAACCGGAGTGCCGTTTCCGAGGTGTGGCAAACTGCACAACTCACCACGGCATGAATACCCACCAACGGAAAGCCGTTGTCCTGGTGCAGTTCCGTAATGTTATCCACCAGCCAGTTAGCCGTGCTATGGCAGCGGGTGCAGTCAGACCCGGCCGTCATCTGGTGCAGGTCAGCGTGGCAGGAAATACATTCGGTTTGCGCCTCTGCAAATTTCAGACTCAGGTGGCAGCCCCGGCAGTCCACCGCCGCATGTTGGCCCGTCAACGGGAAGTTCGTCTGTAGTGCATGGTCAAAGCGCTTGGTTTCCCCCTTCGAAGTCTTTCCACCTTTCGGACTGACCAGCTCGCTATTCGCCCAGAAATCAGCAGATATTTTCCAACCTTCGGCAGAGTGGCAGGTGGCGCAGTTGGTTTTGAAATCCCCACCGTGCGGGTTCTGTGATAAAAGGGTTGCGGAAAAACCCAGCAATAGCGATATGGTTATAAGCTTGATCATCTTTTTCGTTTTTGATAGCGATGCGATGGCTCTGAGCAATCGCATCGCGCGTGTGTTAGAGTACGGAGTATAAAGCTGCGCAGTTGCATGGGGGTGGTCATTTCTTTTGGAAGAAAATTGCCTTTTGAAGTTGTTGTTTTTTTTTTTGGGGGGGGGAAATCAGGCATGCTCCTGTTCCTAAGGGTATAAAATTTTCTGCCACCCGGACGATATTCCGGGTGGCAGAAAACCCCTCTTCACCAGAAATCAGTGCTGGCCTTTGCCTGTGGATAGTTCTTCAATTTTCCTGTCAGGAACCAGCACCTTGTGTACCTTTTCCACGACAATTTCATTTGGCAATGTGAAGCCTCCTTTCAACTTGATGTCTTCGCTGGAGGCGGCGATGTTGACGGTATAATTTCCCGCTTCGGCCACCCAGGCAGAGCGGCTTGCATCGAAGGAGGCCAAATCTTTTTCACCGATGGTGAGGCGTAGGGTCTGGTGCCCGCCGGGTTCCAATAGTTTCGTTTTGGCAAAGGCTTTCAACTCCATGACCGGTTTTTCCAAAGACTTTCCGGGGGCGCTCAGGTACAACTGCACGACTTCTTTTCCGGGAGTTTCCCCGGTGTTGGTCACGTCAACAGACACACTCAGCGTGCCGTCGAATTTTCTCGAACCCAGCACCAGGTTATCGTAGGAAAACTGAGTGTACGACAGCCCGAAACCGAAGGGATACGCCGTCTTTTTACCGAAAGTGTTGAAATAGCGATAGCCCACGTAAATGCCCTCTTCGTAAACCACCTCCGATTCTTTTCCCATGGAAATAGGCCCCATGCGCTTTTCCTTACCGCCGGGTATTTCCACACCGGGGAAGTTTTTAGCGCTGGGGGTATCATCGTAGGAAATGGGGAAAGTAGTGGGCAATTTGCCAGAGGGGTTCACCTTGCCGAGGATGACGTCCGTGAGGGCGTAGCCGGCTTCCTGCCCGCCCTGCCATGCCAGTACGACGGCGTCTGCCCCGCCGCTCCAACTCGAAGTTTCAATCACGTTGCCGGTATTGAGCAGCAGCACGACTCTTTTGCCAGCGGCATGGAAAGCATCCGAAACAGTGGCTATCATATTTTTTTCTGCATCGGTCAGGTAGAAATCGCCGGCTTCCGCCCGGTCCTGGCCCTCGCCGGAATTCCGCCCGATAGTGACGAAAGCAACGTCCGCCTCCTTCGCTTTTTCATTGGCAGTGGCGGCGTCCAGGGGCATTTCAGGCAGTGGGGGCAGTACATCGAAGAACCAGCGCTTTTTAGGTTGCCTGGCCTTTTCCGCTGCGATGTATTTTTCATAAACAGCTTTTAACCCGGCTTCGACGGGGTAGCCGGCTTTTTCCAGCCCCTCCACCAACGAGATGGTGTAGGCCTCGTTCACGTCGCCGCTGCCCGTGCCGCCGGCGATGAATTCATAAGAACCGTTGCCGAAGGTAGCGATTTTCACGCCCGGTTTTGTCAGCGGCAACACGCCGTTGTTTTTCAAAAGCACAATCCCCTCAGCCGCTGCCTGGCGCGCTAACCGGGCGTGCGCATCGAGGTCTGGTGCGTCCGAGTATGGGTAAGCCTGCGAGGCAGGCGACTGCAAAACGAGGGCAAGAATTCTTTTCACGTTGGCATCGAGGACAGCCTCATCAAGGGTTCCATTTCGCACGGCTTCGAGAATGGACTGCTTCTGAGCGGGCGTTCCTGGCATGAGGAGGTCATTGCCTGCTTTCATCTGTGCGACGGCATCTTCGCCGCCAAACCAGTCGCTCATCACCAAACCTTTGAAGCCCCATTCGTTGCGCAAAATGGTGTTGAGCAGTTCGCCGTTTTGCGAGGTGTACGGGCCATTGAGCTTGTTGTACGAACTCATCACCGTCCAGGGTTTGGCCTCTTTTACGGCGATTTCAAAACCCCGTAGGTAAATTTCCCGCAACGCCCGCTCACCGGCGATGGTGTTCACCATCATGCGGTTGGTTTCCTGGTTGTTGGCCACGAAGTGCTTGATGGAAGTGCCGGCGCCATTAGACTGGACGCCTTTGACGATGGCCGCACTCATGTGCCCGCTGAGAAAAGGGTCTTCTGAAAAATACTCGAAATTCCGCCCGCCGAGCGGGTTGCGGTGGATATTCATGCCAGGGGCCAGGAGAATATCCACGCCGTATTCTTTCACCTCTTCGCCCATGGCGGCGCCTACCTTTTCAGTAAGTTCCGTGTCCCAGGTCGAAGCAAGCAGAGTAGCAATCGGGAAGGCCGTGCAGTAGTAAGTCTTGCTGCTGGCCGAGTCGCGCACGGGCTGAATGCGGAGACCTGCCGGCCCGTCCGCCAATACCACCGAGGGGATGCCCAACGAAGGAATATCCAAGGTGCTTCCGGCTGCGCCGGGAACTTTGTCCTTGTTTTCCCCTTGCAAAAAACCCGGCAGATTCATACCCATACCGACCGAGATTCCAGCTTTTTCGTCTAAAGAAAGCCGTGGCAGCAGGTCGTCCACCCGGTCGCTCAACGGAGCGGTGGGGTCTTCGTAGATGTCCTTTTTACCGTTTTTATTTAAGTCTTGAAAAGTAGTTTGCGCCTGCACGCAGCAGGTGGCGAAGAGCAGGAGGAGAAGGATGGAATGTGTCAGTATTTTCATGGCTGAATAGTTTTTTTCGTAGCTGCGAAGACTTTCCAGGTTTTATACTGTCGAGCGTTAGGTTTTGTCCATCCCGGGTATTTGGCGCTGGCTTCGCTGGCTTAGGGGTTTGGGGGCGAAGCCCCCAATATCCCCTCCCCCCGGCACCGCCGG
>SCUG01000133.1 GCA_004297645.1 Saprospiraceae bacterium
CGCAGCCGTGCGCCAATTGGAACTGCACGGCGCCGTTGGCCGTGCCGCCACAGGAAGGCAAGGCGATGAGAGAGGTGTCCACGCTGAGGGCGGGAGCTTCGTAAGCGCCCATGTCCACCGTGCCGCCGAGGATGCGGGGGTTGCCGGCCAGGTCGGTCAGGATGCCGAGCGAGTCCACGATGGCATTGTCGCCTGCATTGATGGCGGGGGAGCAGGGAAGCAGGGTGAAGTCGGAGGCGGCGGTGTCGGCGAAGAGGGGGTCTTGCAGGTAGAGCATGCCGGGTCCACAGGTGAAGTTGCTGTCGGCTATAGCGTTGCAACCGGAGACATCTGCAAGGCTGTGGGAAATGTTTAGATTGTTACCGACATATTTAATTAACTTCCCATTTTGACTTAAATCATTTTTGGAAAATATGCAATTCTCAATATTCAAAATAGAAGAACTTGATATAGTGCCTGTTTCAGTGCCATGATTGTCATAAAAGGTACAATTTGTAAATCGGCTTGCCGGTAAAGTACTTGAACCTAAGTAAAATGTAAACGCTACGCCAACTTTAGGCCCATCTGGATACGGATAGTGAGAAGAAGAGAAGTTGCAATTCTTCACAGCTAACAATGTACCCGGTGCATACAAACATACTGCTTGAAATCCTTGATTATTAATAAATTTTGAATTCTTTATTTCAGCAAAACCATCATTAAACCCAAATATTGATACTGTTCCTTCTCCTGAAAGGTTTGACCTGAAAATGCAACTATCCACCTCCAATTCAGGAGAAGGTACATTCAAGAAACAATATATGGAAGAGCCTATTCCGCCTGCAATATTTTCTTCAAAGGTGCAGTGTATAGCTTTTAATGTACCTGATGAATTATTAACTTCCTGATGAACAGTTCCGTCTGCCACATTGAAATTCTTGAGAAAATCGCAATCCCGTATCACCAAATCTTTATTTCCATAATTATTTTGGTATTGGATGCCACTCCCAAACTTGGCCCAGTTTTGCCAAAAGTGGCAGCCTGAAATCAACATATCATAAGCCATACTGCTGCTTGCTTTGTAAATCCCCCCTCCATTGAAAGCAGCATTATGTTCAAACCGGCTATTTTCAATCCTGGGGGTCACACTGCCGCTTGCGCTGCTATTCATGTAAATGGCGCCTCCGTTGACCACTGCATAGTTTTTTATGAATTTACAGTTGACTATCGCCAAGCGGTTATCTGCTGCCGGCAAAAAACTTACTAAGTACATACCTCCTCCGCTCTTCGTCCTGCCGTTTGCTGGTTCGAGCGCCACCTGGCTATCCGCATTGCCGCCCGTGATAACAAAACCGTCGAGTACCGTCGTCGAATCGGCAAATTGGCAGTAGACCACCGTGTAGCAGTTGTCCGTGCTATCTCCCGGAACGCCAATGTCGCCGCTCAGAATGGTGGCGTTCGTTTCCCAGTCCCGTTCGACCAATGCCGTTTCAGCGCCCGCAAACCCGCCGAACATTTTTACGCCGTTTTTCAGCGTGAAGGATATGTTCCGGTTCGTGCCGGTGGTGGGCAGGTAAGTCCCCTGCGCCACCCAAATCGTGTCGCCGTATTGGGCTGCGATAATGGAGCTTTGCAGCAAAGGATAAGCATTTGCCCATGAAGTGCCGTCCTGGTTACCGCCCTGCACGTTGGCGTTGACGTAGAGGACGGTGGAGTGAACAGGCTGGCTAAGGAGCGCAAGTATAAAAACGGGTAGTAAAAGGTTGCGATTTATGGCTTTGCCATTCATGGGAATATGTTTTTATCCCTTTGTCATTCCCGCAGGGAACCTCTGCGTCTCAGAGTGTGACGCAGAGGTTCCCTGCGGGAATGACAAAGGGAAAGCAGAAAGGAAAATTATCTATTGTCTGGTTATTTTCCCGGTCACCGACTGCCGGGCAGTCCTCACCCGGTAGGTGAACACGCCGTCGCCCCAGTCTTTGGTGCTATCGAAGGACACCTCTTTTTCACGGGCTGCTATCTCGCCGCTCCAGGAAGCCACCAAGCGGCCGTTCACATCGAACACCGACACCTCCACCCAGTCATCTTCCGGTACGGAAATATAAAAACGCAATTCGTCCCGGAACGGATTGGGAACGGCAGTCACCTGCATTTGCTTATCTTCCACCCGGCCGGGGGCGGCGCCTACTTCATTCGTGAAATCCAGCCGTATCGCATGTTCCGTCCCGTCGTCTTCATAAGCCCTGCCTTGCAGGATGCTGTTGTCTATGGTGAGTACCGAAGACCAATTATCGATAGGCCGAAGCGCCTTGAACCGCAGGCTGAAAGCGTACTGCGCTTCCCCGAACCAGGCGGGCTGGGCATCCGGGGCATACCACAACACTCTCACTTTTCCATCCGCCGCTTCTGTCAGCCCCAAATTGCCTGGCGTCATGCCGTACAGGTCGCCCGGCAGGGCTTCTTCCAATTGAAGGTAGCGGGGGTCGAACCGCAAGCCCGATTCCCAGGCAACCAACCCGTTAAGGCTTTTAATACTAAAAGAAAGGGTCGTTGTTTCACCTGCTTTCAAGTGGCGGTCAAAACCCGCCAACATATCAACGGGTCTATCATCTCCCCTTTCCTCAGAACCTCCCCCTGTAAGCCCCGCACAGTTGCCTGTTACGGCGACACTATTATTGACGTCACCAATCTTTACAGCGATAAAACCAACCATCGGGTCTCCTGTCGAAGCGGATAAATCAACCAATTTGCATTGTGGGTAAGCTGGAAGATTTGCAGCATTATTATTATACGGGAAAGGTGGAAAGACATAGTTCGCATCTACAAAGCGCCAGGAGGTGGCAGCGGAACTCGGGTTTCCAACAGCCTCAGCAAATGTTGGTGCAATAAATAAAATAAGTTTGCGGAGGACAACCACATCGAAAGTGGTAATCACGTTATTGTGATTTGCATCGGCAGCAACCATTTTATACCAAGAATCAAGATATTCGGCGCCGGTAATATGCCTTGTAATCAACACCAAATCAAAAGTCGTCACGCCATTGACCGGATTGTCATCCCTTTTGGGCTGCACGACAAAGAAATTACTGGCACAGGTAAAATCGTGGTTATATTCCCCGCAAGGTGCTGTGGAGGTAACAAACGAGCAGTTCACAGGAAGAGCCGCACAGGGGTTTTCCGGGTTCGTTTCAGACACATCCCGGATGAATATACCTTCGCCATTGGCAGGAAGATTATCTACCTGCACAGGTATTCCAAGCGCTGTGGTGATCGTGCCACCGATGGCATGGTTACTGGAAAAACAGGAAGAACAAGCGTTAAATGGATTGACATTTGAAAGAACAACTTTGGGCACACAATCACCAATCAAGGGTATTTTTATTGAAGTTTCCGCTGTGAAGATAATCCCTGTCACGCAAGCCATTCCCGCACCGCCATTATTAAATTTGACATTTAGCAATGGATTGTTGCCGTCGATGCCATTACCGTTCAGGCAAAAATGAGCGGTAACCGTGTTTCCGTTCACGACCACACATTGCGCCTGCCCGCTCGAGCAGTTATTGTTTGCATTGGTGCAAAAATTTAAAGGCGTAGCCACAATGTTCGCTAACGTTCCTGTCGTCAGCATGTTGAATTGAACACTTATCTCCTGGATGGGTGTCAATGTATTGGCTGTTAAATGAATGGAAAACCCTGCTTCACAATCACCAAGTTCCCCTACGTAGGGCTCGGCGTGAATAGTGATATTGTCGCAATAGTTACAGGAACTGGTTATAGGCAAGGTGGGCGCCATTGCAGTATTGATGGGCGGGATGCAGGCTTCCATCGAGTTGATTTCCTTTATTTTCGCCCGATTAGGGGTAATTTGATGCAAGGTTCCGTTCAATCCACTTAGAATAACCCCATAAGAATCTCCATGGTGGATGGTGATGTCGGGGTTCCCCGGGCTTGGTTGAAAACTCAACGTCGCCGTGCCTGACGAGCACCCGGTCGGAGAGGAAATACCAGGCGGACAGGGGATGAAAGCGTTGGTGAAGGAGGTAGAAATGCCAGGTAATCCAATCACTTCGGAAATTTGCAAGTTTGCGGAAGAAAGTGTTTTGAATTCAAGCAGAAAGTCATTCAACGTAATGGTAGCAGGCTGACCCTGGGTGTTGGTCAGCACATTTGCCCTGATGGCAAAACCAACTTCGCAATCTTCCAGGTTGTTGGGGTCAATCGGAATGACGTCAAAAGACACTTTTGGGAAAAATGACTGGTCACAATTCAATTCACCCGGAAATGTAACCATAGTGTTTACAGGTGATTCATCTACCTTGCAACATCCACCCGCGCCAAGATTGATGCGCATGCTTTTCAACACGATTTTTGCTTCGCCCAGCAGGTTGGCCAGCCCTTCGGGCGGCAATATCGTCCCTGCCAGCAGGACTACTTTCCCGTTTGCCGGGATGGTGTTGTTTGCATTGATGGAGTTGAGCAGGTAATAATGGTCGTCGCCTTCGTGATACTCGAAGGCTGGCGGGGTCGGGGGGTCAGTGACCGGATAGACGGCAGGCTCCAATACAAAATCCGGCAACGTATTGTATGCATCGGTGAGGCTGATGCGAAAATCCAGTTCGGAAATGGTGACCGGAGAACTTCCGTTATTATGCAATTCCAGATAAATCGGAACATCAGTGTGCGGGTCAACTATTCCGGACGGAGGAATACCCGTTAGTGTTACAGACAAATCTGAAGAACAGGATGCAGGAACAGGCAAGTAATTACTCGAGGATGCAGATGAAATATCACAGGCCGGCGCAGTGCATCCTCCAATCCAGTCAGGATTGTACATGGTTTGAACGAGCGAAGGCATTAATGTGACAACCTCTCCGGGTTCCGCCACTACCACCAAACTCAGAAATGGCGAAGCAGGGCTGCCGTAAGGAATGCTGTAAATGTCGTTTTGGTTGCCAATGCATTGGCTTACTAAAATAACCTTTTTCTTATCCGAGGTGAATATAAGCGGTGTCGTCGCACCATTTGCCCCATTTACTCCGGTTATTGGGGTCAGTATGGAAGACATGGCCCCATCGAAATACCCTTTGCCGTTTATTTCAATCTCAAGCCGGAAGTAATGGGCCGGGAATGTGGCAGGAGGAGGGGTCTGGCTTCCGGTGTACAGGATATAGGGCTTAAACTCCAGCCTGTTACAAACAGGGCCTGCTACGCCTGGAGGCATTGCAGCAAATGTGAACACCTTGTCCGGACAAGTGGTCTGTGAAATTAGAGCGTTAGAACTTGAAAAGAAAAGAAAAGAAAAGAAAAGAAAAGAAAAGAGGCTGCATGTTTTACGAGGGAGCCAACCCTGTGGTGCGTTGTAATCAGATTTTTGTGGCACATAATTACTCGGCTTAAAAAAGTTAAAAATTTGGTGATAAACATGGATGCACATGGGAGAATAATTTTCCAACTTGTAAGGTACCTTGAAATTGCGGAGCTTTAGGCAAGAACGTCCGATGCGCAAGATATGCGGAAATTTTTTTATTCGCAAGGGAGCGGGGAGAAATCCCCCCCCTCACTCCACCGCCCACTTCAACACCCTCGTTGCCCCATCCCCGTTTCTCACCGCCACCCAATACACGCCCGGCAGCATCCCGGTAGCTGCCGGGGCCGGCAAATCCCGC
>SCUG01000002.1 GCA_004297645.1 Saprospiraceae bacterium
GTTCGCCGCTCGAAATTGATTCCGTGGCAAGTGGATTCTTATGGGGAAAGGACAGGCAAATGCAATATATAGTCAATGGCAGCAATGGCGGGCTTCTAAACCCTCCAGGGATGTTCGTTGAAGGGGTTGGAACAAACTACGGGCCTTTTACCACCGGTGTTCCGATACCGATATTTGGTGCCCACCTTAAATTGGTTGATTATTGTATCGGCACGGACGAAGAATGCGGGTTCGGGATTGCCAATAGTACCATTGAAGCCTCTGAAATACAAATAACGGTATTCCCCAACCCCGCAAATGACCTGCTTCGCCTTGAATTCCCACCTTCTAATATGGGGAAAACATTGATGTCCATCAGCGACATGGGGGGCAAAATTGTTGCGGAAAATATATTTCAGGTGCAGGGTTCAGGGTTTGAAGAAGTCAATATCTGGCATTTGCCGAAAGGCACCTATATCCTTAGATTAACAAACACGGAAACAGATTTCAAAACCATTTTTTCAAAAATGTGACCTCTAACTGACCACGATTACCTGTTGCCGTTCCGTCTGTCGCAACGGCACTAACGCCTACCCTGCAAAGCACTATTTCATTGGTTGCAAACCTTATCCATTAACCTGGCAATTCCAAGGGGTGTACTTTTTTCCCCTATACCGGACGGAATGGTATATCTTTGGCCATTGGCCACAATAATCAAAAACATCATGAACGCACGCATCCCCCGTTTCCTGGCAATGGTAATTGCCATAACGTTCAGCACAACCCTTTTTTCACAAGACCTTATCCTGAACAACCGGACAATCGTCAAGACAGGTGAGGGTTACACTACCACGGATGGCGGCACCACTTTCAAGGTGCTTGGCAATGAAGTCGTTGTCAAATATGCCAATGCCACAAGCGACCTTGAAAAAGCCTCCCTCGAAAACACCCTGGGTCTGACCAAACTCAGGGAGGCTTCCACAGGCTTCACTGACTACCGCCTGGGCGAAGGTTCGGACTTTTTTTCAATCTTGCAGGCACTGGAATCCTCCCCATTGGTGGCAACTGTGGAAGTTGCCATGGAAGGTCTCTACGTCCTTGACCCGAACGACCCATTGTTCCCATAGCAATGGTACCTCCAACAGGCCAACGATGCAGACATTGATGCCCCTGAAGCATTTGACATCACCATGGGCTCCAACAGGGTGGTTGTTGCCATCCTGGATTCCGGCACTGACTGGACGCACGAAGACATTGGGATGGGCCCCGATGCTTACCAAAATGTTTTCCTGAACCCAGGGGAAGATGCCTGGGCAGACCCGAACGACCCTGCCTCTGGCAACGGGATAGACGACGACGGCAACGGTTTGGTGGATGATTGGAAAGGCTGGGACTTTGTCAACAACAACAACGACTCAAGGGGGCCATTTTTTCACGGTACGCACGTTGCGGGGATTGTATCTGCCAAATCCAACAACAATTTGGGGATGGCGAGTGTCGCTGGCGGAAACAACAGTCCCGGTGCCCAGTTGCTTTTGGTCGGGGTCGGGGACAACGCCCCTTCAGGGAATATTCTCGATGATGCCATTTTGTACGCTGCCAATACAGGGGCCAGCATTATCCAACTAAGCTTAACAGTAGGCCAGACTGCCGATATCGATGCTGCCATAGCTGCGGCCAATGCGCAAGGGGTTTTGATTGTCTGTGCTGCCGGAAACTCGAACGGCCCGGTAGGATATCCGGCAAGGAATCCAGCAGTAGTTGCCGTAGGCGGCACCAACCAAAATGACGGCAAAGCTGGTTTTGCATCTTTTGGCGTTGACCTTGACATCTCAGCACCTGCAGTTGACATCTTGAGCACCCAACCCGGTGATGCTTACAATACCTCAAGCGGGACTTCTTTCGCTGCACCACAGGTAAGTGCCGCAGCAGCCCTCTTACTCTCCCGCAACCCTTGCCTGAGCAATGACCAGATAAAACAAATATTCCAGTTCTCTGCCGACAAGGTCGGCGGGTTCGACTACAACTGGAACGCCAATATGCCAGGGCATTCCCTGGAACTCGGCTACGGGAGGTTGAACCTAAGAGCCGCACTTTCTGACCAGACGGTACTGGACGTCCACATCAACCAAAATACAACCTTCAATACTGATATGATGATAAGCGGGAACATATACGTGCATACAGGAACTCAGCTCACAATAACCTCAACCATCCAATTCGGAAAGGACAAGGGAATCATAGTCGAAAGGGGAGCAAAACTGCACGTCAACGGAGGCACCCTCACCAAGTGCCCCGATGGTGAGGACTGGATGGGCATACGAGTAGAAGGGAATGCTTCCCTGCCCCAGCCGGATGCCTTTTCCATGCCCGCTGCCGATGAGGCCGGCGTGGTGCTCATCAACAACCTGGCGCATGTCGAATGGGCAAGGAACGCCATATCAACCACCCGCTACAACCAGGGCTGGAACTCGGCCTACTGGGGTGGAATGGTGCACTGCGAAAACGCCACATTCCTTTCCAACCGCAGGGTGGCCGAGTTCATGAAGTACGACAAACCCAACCAGAGCAAGTTTATCAATTGCACAATCTCAAACGGCGGCACGGGCGTAACGATTTGGGATACGGATGGTATTAATTTCGACCATTGCACCTTCAGTAATCTTGATAATTCTGGTGTTTTGGTATGGGACGCTGGAGCGAATATCAGGAATGGCTGCACTTTCACCGGGAATAAATGGGGAGTCCAATCCAATGCTACCTCGACGGTATCGAGCGGCTCTTTCCTGAGAATAGAAAAATTAGGAGGAGCATCCAACACCTTTCATGACAATGACTGGATGGATATTGAATTGCGGGCAAGCAGTTTGAGCAAAAATGTCCGAATTTTCAACAACACGTTCTCAGATACCTACGATTATGGAATCTGGCTGGACGGCAGGAATTCCGCAAACATCCGCTTTAACACGTTTATCAATAAGGATTGGGCAATCACCGGGCAGAACATTGGATTTGGAAACACAACGATTTATTGCAACGACCTCAGCCAGAACGTTGAATTGGGGATTCTACTCGAGAATGACAATCAGCGCACCAAATTTCTAAAGAACAGCTTTGAAACAAACTGGCTCGATTTCGTGCTGTATGGCGACGAAGCTCCCGGTTCTGCTCACCCTGATCAGGAAGCCACTTCGACCACGCCTGCCGGAAATTGTTTCTCATTGGCACATCACGAGCATATAGTGACTCTCGCTCCGACCGTTTCGTTCAACTACCATATCCTTTCAAGCGACCCGCCTCTTTGCCAGGTTCCTCAACCGAGCAATTTTGGAACGAACCTTTATAATAAAGTATTTGATGCCAACCCAGGGGCGCAAGATTGTGGTTTGGATTTGGATGGCGACCCGGAAGCCGAAGGTCCCTATGTTTATAACGACTACTACACCGTAAAGCAGCAATACCTCGCACTGAAAGCGCAGTTGGATGCCAACCCTAACAATATCCAACTTTTGGGGGAGACACTGCGGAAGGAAGAGGAAAAAGAAGGCATCATTGCATGGTTCATTCGTGATGCCATTGCCTTCGGAATCATGGCAACTGCTCAAACCATTCTGAATGAAGAAGGCACGACAGAAAGCAAGCGTTTACTTTACGGATTGAAAGTTCAGATGAACGACTATGCCGGAGCACAGGCGGTGCTGTCGACGCTGCCAAATATTTCGCAGGACGAACAATGGTTCAGGTCAGTGCAGGTAATCAACCTTGAAAGGTTGCAGAGCACCGGGGCTTTCACGCTCTCGGGGGCACAGGACAGCCTGCTGCACGTAGTGGCGAACAGTAAGTCGCCCGAAAGGAGCTACGCCAGGGCGTTGCTTTCATTCCTGAAGGAGGAACAGTTCTATCCGGACATCGAGTTGCCTTTGGGCGAACGCCAAGGCTCTGGTCGCCCGCAAGTTCACACTAACCAGAGCATTAGCTTAGATGAAAAGGTCAGCGTTCGACCAAACCCGTCCAACGGCGAGGTTGAGGTGGTGTTTGATTCCGATGAAATCAAGGGGGGTGTTATCACCATCCATTCGCCAAATGGCGAAATGCTAAGAAAATATGAGCTACCCGAAAGCAACCGTCACGTGTTGCAACTGGCGGACATGCCGAACGGCATCTATTTCTTGCAGGTTTCCAATAACAACAAAATAGTCGGACGAACCAAACTGGTGATTTCCAAATAATTGCCCGACGGGTTCAAAAGCCAAAGCTCCTGGTCAATATTTGTAGTGCCGGGGGCTTTGGCTTTTGAATAAAATGCCATTGAGATGAAAAGAATCCTGCTTATAGCCTTGTTCCTGAAATGGGTTGCAATTCTTGCTGCCCAATCCACCTATTCAAAATCCATCGACTTGGAAGGCGATGCAAACAATGGCTTTTCAATAAAAGTAGTGGATGACGGGTACATCCTATTGGCTGGCTCCGCTGATATTTCATCCTCTGCTGAATACACTTCCATCGTTCATACCAATTTTGTGGGTGAAGTTATTTGGCAAAAGCATTATAAGAACGAACCCTGGAGAATAGTGCCGCCTCCCATTAGTAATGCAGGTATTGTTCTAATGGAAAATGATAGCATTTACATAAGCGGAAACATTGAGAAAAACGGAAATCCGTTCGATGTCTTTTTGATGAAGTCTGATGCTGACGGAGACAGTGTTTGGGTACGCACTTATGGTGGGGCATTTGATGATAGCAATCTTAAGGTGATATATCACACGGATAGCACCCTGCTGTTCTTGAATAGTTTGAGGTTGAGCAATAGTGTGAATGACTTCATCATTTGGCTCATGGAGACAGATTTGGAAGGCAATGTGCTATGGGAAAAGACTTTTGATGGTGGATATGCTGTCACCAGCCCACGAGACATTCTTTTGTTAGAAAGTGGTGATTTTCTGGTTAGTTATACTACCTGTGAGTTTTCAGGTCTTTGCAACCCTGACAATCCCCAATCAGTGGCAATAACCAGATTTGACAAGTATGGAGAAGAAATTTGGACGAAAGAGGTTGCCTATTTTGAAGATAGCTACATAGCTTCTCCCGTAGTGGAAGTGTTAGATAATGGCGGAGCACTGGTTTCCTTTTACCGCATGAACTTCGAGGAAGGATGGGAGTATCCGCCAATTCTTATCTGGATTGATTCATTGGGCAACGTGGTCAACCAGTACGATTTTTCGCCCGATACGGAGCGGTATATCAGAGACCTGCACAAGACCTCATCCGGTACTATTATCGGAGTCGGCTATGCCGATATGCTGGAATTGGGACTTGGCGGTTGGGTATTTGCCATGAGCCAGGAGGGGGAATTGCTTTGGAGCAGAGACATAAATGATTTGCGATACTCCGAGAAATGGGGAAGATTCAATGCAGTCCAGGAATCCGAAAACGGAGGGTTGATTATTACAGGATTCATTATAGATACAATTGATAATGTCCCGTCTTCATTTAATCAAAACATTTGGCTGGTCAAACTCGACAGCACAGGTTGCCTTGAACCCGATTGTGGGGAAGTGCAGGTAATATCAAGCAGCATCGAGTCAGAAAAAACAACGGAATCTAAGCCATTCAGGATTTACCCCAACCCTGTGAGTGGAAAGAACTGTCTGTTGGAAAGAAATCCTGCATTTGCATCCAACCAAAAACTGGATATTGAAATTACGGACAGTCTTGGGCGGATTATCTGGCAAAAACGAGCTACTTCCGACCCTGCCGTTCAACTCGAAACTTCCCAATTCAAGCATGGCATTTACCTTGTTAGGATTGAAGATTCGGAGGGGAGGATCTTGCAGACAGAAAAATTGGTCATACCATAAATCCATTGACATGAAACAAATAATTATTCCCGTTCTATTATTATTTGCATTGCTTCTTAATTCCTGTTGCGACAAGGAAGAAAACAACCCCAATCCTTCGATGACAATAAATTGTGCGGCTTTGGAGGATGGCTTGATTTTCGGTAATGAAGATGCCATAGAAATGGAAATCAATGAATTGTGCCAAAACTACCCACCTGTTCCAACCACTGATGATGAAATAGGGCACCAAGAAAACCTGGATTCCATTATTTTTGAACTGACCAATCAGTGCCAGGGTTTTGTAACAGAGTTGGGATGTTATGCTTGTCTGAATAGTTTTCCTACCCAATCCACTATTATTTTTACTTTGGATTCAGCAGGTGTTGAAGTAAAGAGGAGTATTCGCCTTCGGACGCCTGAGAATGAATTTATGACTTATCGATAGCCCACCCATTGTTTCTCTTCACAATATGTTCATAAAAAAGCCGCTAACACCGCACTCCCGACCATGCCGACCAAGCCCCAACCCGCAAGGCCAGCGCAGGGCGGCACGGGCAGCAGTGCCACAGTTAGCGGCAACCGGAAATAAAATAATAAAATGAATACTGCGCGAACCAAAGATGAAAATACGAACCTTGGGTAAGCACTCCGGCTTTCGGAAAATACCTACCTTAGCCCATGGGTTTGTAAAGCCAAGTTTGGTTCATTTCGGATATTGTATCAATCCCAACACGAAAGTTTTGGGTATTTTCAAACTGGCCTCACAAGGCAAAAACAAAATTTTTATGAAAAAGACAACGCTTATTTTTGCGCTTGCTTTTCTGTTCGTTTTGCTGGCAAATAGCTTATTTGCCCAATTCGTTCCTACCGCACTACAACCTACCAACACGGTCATTCAATCCCTGACCCAAAAGGTGGAACCAGCAGGATGGCTGTTCCTGAAAGACGACGTACAAGGTACTACCCAGTGAATTGTTCACAACTTACAAGTCAAACATGGGGCTAAGTTCTGACGATGCAATGGACCTGATAAAAGACGAGACCGACGAATATGGATGGCAGCACGTTCGATACCAGCAGTATTACAAAAACATCAAGGTAGAAGGCGCTGAGTACACGGAGCACATTCAGGATTGCATCGTGAAAATCGCCCATGGAAAGCTGCTGGAAAATGCGAACAAATCCGTAACTCCGACGGTTAGCGAAAGCCAAGCACTCCAAAATGCAACAACTTTCATTGGTGCGACGACGTATTCTTTGCAGATAACGCCAGTCAGTGTCAACGATGAAGAAGAGGAGGTTTACGATTCATCAATCCCCGATGGCGAACTCTTGTTGGGCTATATATACTTTTGAACGCCAGGTTTTGTCCATTTGACATTTGCTATTAAACTTTAGCCATCCGGGTAATCGGGATGCAGCCAGAACCAAATAGGCTTAGTACAAATAGTGAGGGCAATGAATT
>SCUG01000134.1 GCA_004297645.1 Saprospiraceae bacterium
TTTCGACCTCGGAGAGGTCGCATATTCTGTACTTGTGCGACCTCTCCGAGGTCGAATAGTCCTTATCACCTTATTTCTACCAAGATTTGACCTCTCCGAGGTCACGATAGATTTTTATGGAAAAGCCCTGCAAGATGATAGATGTTTAATGGCATTTACCCACAGGTTTTCATTTAGAGCCGAAAAAAATCCTCGCTCGACGTGGCCATCTTCGACAAAGCCATACAGACACCCAGCCACCTCAACCGCCGCTATACGAACGTCCCCCCTAAAATGGTCCTCGAAGTGGACGTGCGCGTGGAAAACGAAAGCATGAGCAACGACGACATCATCCATTTCAGAACGGACAAGCTATTAGAAATGGGCGTTGAGAAAATCATTTGGATATTCACGCTGTACGGGAAAATCATCGTCGCTGAAAAAGGAAAAGACTGGCTGACTTTCGACTGGGGCCGGGACGTGGAAATCCTCGACGGCATTAGTTTCAACATCCCCCGGTACTTAGACGAAGAAGGCATCACCCTGGATGAAATTTGATACCACTTTCAAAAGAGCAAAACAAAAGGCCCTTCGGTAATTGCTGAAGGGTCTTTTTGTTTTCGTAAAATTGCCGCCCAAAACTTCCTGCTGTTCAGAATATGAATTACCTAACACTCGAAAACGTCTCCCGCAGCTACGGCGAAAAAGTGCTCTTCGACCATGTTGATTTACAAATCAACAAAGGGCAGAAGGTAGCACTCATCGCCAAAAACGGCTCCGGCAAAACCACCCTGCTCAGAGTAATCGCCGGGCTGGAACCGAGCGAAGGCCAAAACAGCAAGGTGCAGCTCCGCCGTAACATCCGCGTGGGGTATTTGCCGCAGGAACCTGAATTTTTCGCAGGTCACAATGCACTGGAAGCCGTCTTCGACAGCGACACCGAAATCATTCAAACCATCAAACGCTATGAACTGGCTCTGCTCCACCCGGAGGAGCATGCACAGCTTCAAGCCTGCCTCTCCCGCATGGAAGACCTGAAAGCCTGGGACTTCGAAGCCAAAGCCAAAGAGATACTTTTCAAACTCAGCATCACCAGCCTCGATCAATCCGTTTCCTCGCTCTCCGGCGGCCAAAAAAAACGCCTCGCCCTTGCCAAACTGCTCATCGAAGAGCCGGAGTTCCTCATCCTCGATGAGCCGACCAACCACCTCGACCTCGACATGATTGAATGGCTGGAAGGCTACCTCAGCCAGCCCAATCTCACCTTCCTCATGGTCACCCACGACCGCTATTTTATGGAGCGCATTTGCGACCACATCCTCGAACTCGACCGCGGCCAACTCTATAAATACACCGGTGGGTATTCCGACTTTTTAGAGAAAAAAGCCGCCCGCACGGAAAACGACTCCCTCGAATTAGACAAAACCAAAAAGCTCTACAAAAAAGAACTCGACTGGATGCGCCGCTCGCCAAAGGCCCGCTCCACCAAAGCCAACGCCCGCATTGACCGCTTTTATGACATTGAAGAAAAAGCCGCCCGGCGCGATGAAAATGACGAAATCCAAATTGACCTGAAAGGCCAACGCCTCGGCGGAAAAATCCTCGAACTGCACTACATCAGCAAAAGCTATGGCCCTCTCAAAATCGTAGAAGATTTCCATTACAAATTCAAAAAGGGAGAAAAAGTGGGCATCGTGGGCAAAAACGGCGTAGGCAAATCCACGTTCCTGCGCCTGCTCACACAGGAAGAGCGCCCCGGCAAGGGCAAAGTCATCGCTGGCGAAACGGTGGTTTTAGGCTATTACTCGCAGGATGGCATTGATTCCACGGCCGCAGCTTCCGGCAAGCGGGTCATTGACTACATCATGGACATCGCCGAATACATCCCCCTCGAAAAGGGCCAAAAACTATCGGCGGCCCAACTCCTGGAACGCTTCCTCTTCAACCGCAACCAACAACAAGTTTATATCTCCCAACTCAGCGGCGGCGAGCGGCGGCGGCTCTACCTACTGTCCATTTTGATGAAAAACCCCAACTTCCTCATCCTCGATGAGCCTACCAACGACCTCGATGTCATCACCCTGAACATTCTGGAAGAGTGGCTCATGGCATTCCCCGGCTGCGTCATCGTCGTCAGCCACGACCGCTATTTGCTCGACAAACTCTGCGACCACCTGTTCATCTTTG
>SCUG01000135.1 GCA_004297645.1 Saprospiraceae bacterium
ACTAAGCCTATTTGGTACTGGCTGCATCCCGATTACCCAGATGGCTAAAGTTGAATAGCAAATGTCAAATGGACAAAACCTGGCGTTCAAAAGTATAGTAACGTGCGTAAAATAAGATGTGTGTTTTTTCGGTGGCTTCGCCGCCGAAAAAACACACCCTTGTTCTTTTTGAGGCCGCTGGAGGCGGCCTCAAAAAGAACATCTTATTTCGAACACGTTACTTAACTGGAAATACGCAACGAGAATCTAAATTATCTTCCGCCTTTGTTTTCCACTCATTTTTAAATCATCAATAAAATCTAACGTTCAAAGGTAAAACTTCTCCCCCTCCTCTGCAATTCCAAACCCCTTCCCCACAACGTTCTTTTGCGCCTCGCTATTCTCCAACAACACCGGGTTGGTATGGTTGAAATGAATAAAATGGACTTTGGCCTTTTCGAGTCCGGGCAAACTGCCGAAGATGCCCATGCTCTCGACGATGAATGGGTGCGGGATTTCGCTCATGTCGCGGCCGGGTATTTCGCCGTTTTTAAAAAAAGAGCCATCGAGTAAGGCGTAATCCACTTCTTTCACCGCCGCCAAAATATCCCGCTTCCACAAGTTCCATTTGTCGATGTCGGGGATATAAAGCAGCGTTTTCCCGGGGCCTTCTATTTTGTAACCTACCGTTTCCGAAAATTCATCCCGGTGCGGAACGGGCACCGGCACGATGCGCAAACGCTCATTCAGCACAATGGCCGAATCGGCATGCAGGGGGTGGATTTCGATGTTTTTCAGAGTCACCAATTGGCTCCACGGCCCATTGTTTTCCAAAAAATAGTGCATCCGCGGCATGGCATACACTGGCATCTCTTTCGTTCCCATGGCCTCCCGGCCGAGGTGCATTAGCCCGGTGTAATGGCCGATGTGGGCATGCGTTAGAAAAATTCCTGCCAGACTAACCGGCTCACCCGGCAATATATGCTCGAGCCGGTAAAGCTGGTCTTTGAAATCGGGTGTGGCATCTATCATCCACGCTTCGCCAGTCTCCGGGTCCACGACAGCTAAGCATGCCACCATCCGCCGGAGGGAGGGTACCTGCCATGCATTGCGGCAGCAGGCTTTCCTGCAACCGGCCTGCGGGTAGCCTGCATCCTGGGCTATGCCGAGCACCACGGCGAATGGCGTCGAAGGCATCACCCTGCCGTCATTCAATGTTTCCGCAGGACCTGCTTGTTGCGGCGAGCAGGAAAAAAGCACCACCGAAAACAAGAACAGCCTTGCTGCTGTTGTCAGTTGCCTTCGGCAAAAGGGCGTAAAACAGAGGTGTGTCATCGGGACAATTTGCAGGTTGTGAGGTGTTCGCACAAAATAAGACAATCCGCCGGAATGCATCACTTCAATTTGGGCTGGCAAAATCTTTCACTGTGCTTTTCTCCAATAAAAGGCTGCACTTGCTAAATTTGCGGGCTTTATTAACCTGCCCGCGCAGGCAGGAATTACGGCAACGTGGAGTTTGGCTTTTACCCATGAAGCCTGAATTTCGCAAAAACTGAAAAACCGGCAACCCGGACATAATGGCCTTTGCACGATTTCCAAAGCAAGAAACTACCATCGTCCTCCTACTGACTGGCGTTTACGTGCTATGGGTCGGTTTGGTATTGGGGTTTCGGAGTGACCATTGGGTTTTTCTCTTGTTGTGCCTGGGGCTGTTTTTCGGGAGCCAGATGTCGAGGAAAATCGTGATGGCGTTGTTTTTTTTCGCACTGTATTGGGTCATTTACGATAGCCTGCGCGCTTTCCCAAATTACGCATTTAACCCGGTGCACATCGAGCAACCCTACGACCTGGAAAAATCCCTTTTCGGCTTTCAGTACGCGGGGCAATTGGTGACACCAAATGAATTTTTTACCCAAAACACAAACCCGCTGGCAGATGTGCTGTCGGGCATTTTTTATCTATGCTGGGTGCCAGTACCGATGATGTTCGCAGTGTGGCTATTTTTCAAAGACAAGCGCATGCTGCTGGATTTTTCATTAACATTTTTGCTGACCAATATTTTGGGGTTTGCCCTTTATTATCTCTACCCGGCAGCGCCGCCCTGGTACGTGGCATTGTACGGTTTTGAGGAAAATTTCAGCATTCCGGGCAACGAAGCAGGGCTGGCCAATTTCGACCATATTCTCGGCGTATCGCTTTTCCACGGGATGTACGCCAAGAACGCAAACGTTTTTGCAGCCATCCCTTCATTGCATGCTGCCTATCCGTTGGTTACTTTGTATTTTGGGATAAAAAAGCGGCTACGCCTTGCTACTTGGTTGTTTTTGGTAATTTTAGGCGGCATTTGGGTATCGGCTGTATATTCCGGCCACCACTATCTTCTCGATGTAATTTTGGGAGCACTTTGTGCCATTGCCACCATTATTTTTTATGAAAAGGTTATCTTAATATCCCGCATCAATGACTGGCTGAAACGCTACGCAGAAGCGATACGTTGAAAACCAACCACACATAAACATCATTCATTCGCAACAGAAAATACAAGTAACACATGAACCTGCTTCAACAAAGAATGTCGAAATACGACGCTCCGCAGAAGGTGAAAGCCGCCGGAGTGTATCCCTACTTTCGGGTGATAGAGAGCGACCAGGACACCGTCGTCAAAATGAATGGCAAAGACGTACTGATGTTTGGCTCCAACAGCTACTTAGGATTGACCAACCACCCCAAACTCAAAGAAGCCGCTAAAAATGCCGTGGACAAATACGGCTCCGGGTGCGCCGGCAGCCGTTTCCTCAACGGCACCCTGGACCTCCACATCAAGCTGGAAGAACAGCTCGCAGAGTTTGTCGGAAAAGAAGAGGCCATCGTGTTCAGCACCGGCATGCAGGTGAACCTCGGCGTGCTCTCATCGCTTCTGGGCCGCAAGGATTACATCGTCAACGACGCTGCCAACCACGCCTCCATCATTGACGGCACAAGGCTCTCATTTGCCACCTCCCGCAAATATGAACACAACAACATGGAAGCTTTGGAGAAAACCCTCCAGCGCATCCAAAATGAAAAAACCTCCGAAGACCTGGCGCTCATCGTCATGGACGGCGTGTTCAGCATGGAAGGCGACATCGCAAAACTCCCGGAAATCGTGGCCTTATCAAAAAAATATGGCGCCAGTGTGATGGTGGACGACGCCCACGGCCTCGGCGTCATGGGCGACCATGGTCGCGGCACGGCCAACTACTTCGGCCTCACCAATGATGTGGACCTCATCATGGGCACTTTCTCCAAATCGTTGGCCACCATCGGCGGATTCATCGCGGCCAGCAAGGAGGTCATCAACTTTCTGAAACACAATGCCCGCTCACTGATATTCAGTGCCAGTATCGCACCCGCCAATGCGGCCGCTGTGATAGCAGCGCTCAACATTATCAAGAGCGAACCAGAGCGCATTCAGAAGGTGTGGGATAACGCTCGTTATGCCAAAAAACTGCTCGACGAACTGGGCTTCGATACCGGCCCCTCGAAGACCCCCATCATCCCGATTTACGTGCGCGATATCGACAAAACCTTCCTCTTTACGAAAATGGCACAAGACGAGGGGGTCTTCGTAAATCCTGTCATTACACCTGCTGTGCCGCCGGAGGATACCCTCATTCGGTTCTCTCTTATGGCCACTCACACTTTTGAACAAATTGACACCGCCATTGACAAGCTGACCAAAATTGCCAGAAAGTTGGATATTTTAAAAAAACAGGGAGTATAACCGGTGCAAAAAAGCTCATCGCCATGGTTCAAATAGCGGAAGCCAACTCCAATAGGGAAGTAAAGAAATTCATCAAGTTCCCTTTCCGGCTTTACAAAAACAGCCCATACTGGGTACCCGATTTTGTGCAGGGTGACTTCATCACGCTGAAAAAAAATCCGGCGCTTGAATTTTGCAAAACGAAGTATTTTCTCGCCAGAAAAGACGGGCAAATTGTTGGCAGAATCGCCGGCATCATCAACGAACTTGAAAATGAAAAAACCGGGAAAAAATTCGCCCGTTTCGGCTGGGTGGACTTTACGGATGATGCTGAAGTTCCGGCCGCGCTTTTCCGGGCTGTGGAGCAATGGGCAGCGAGCGAAGGCATGACCGCCATCCACGGCCCCCTCGGCTTTACCGACCTCGACAGGGAGGGGCTGCTCATCGAAGGCTTTGACAAATTAGGCACCCTCGCCACTATTTACAATCATCCATACTACCAGGCGCATTTCGAACAAAATGGCTACTCAAAAAGCATTGACTGGGTGGAGTATGAAATAGAGGTGCCCGATACAGTGTCTGACCGCGTGAACGAATTTGCCAGGAAAATTGCCGAGCGCTACCATCTGCGCGAACTGAGGCCCCGCAAGGCCAAAGATTTCAAACCCTATATTCCGGCCATTTTCAGCCTTTTGAACCAAGCTTACCAGCACCTCTATGGGTTCGTCCAGCTCAATGACAAGCAAATTAAGTTATATTCCGACCAGTATTTCGGATTTATCAATCCCGATTTTGTGTCTGTTATTTTGAATGAAGAAGACAAACTGGTGGGCTTTGGCATCACGATGCCATCTTTTTCGATAGCCCTGCAAAAGTCAAAAGGCAGGCTGTTTCCGTTCGGGTTTCTCCACTTGCTGAAGGCCATGAAAAAAAACGACCGGGCCGATTTTTACCTCATCGCCGTGGATCCGGCTTATCAGAAAAAAGGGGTGAACGCCCTTATTTTCAACAAAATCTGGAACAGCTTCATAAAATTCGGCATCAAGAAAATCGAGACTAATCCTGAACTCGAAACCAACACCGCCGTGCAGGCCATGTGGCAGGGCTACCACCCTCGAAACCATAAGCGCAGAAGGTGCTTCATCAAACAACTGAGCTGATTTCTCCATGAAAAAAATTCTCGTCACCGGTGCCAGTGGCTTTGTGGGCAGCTTCCTGGTCGAAGAATGTTTGCGCCGCAACCTTCAAGTGTACGCCGGTGTGCGCAAAACGAGTAGCCGCAAGTATTTGCAAGACGAACGCACCCGGTTTCTGGAAATGGACTTTTCCGATAAAAACCTGCTCAAAGAACAGATGCAACGCGAGCGCTTCGACTACATCATTCACAACGCCGGGGTAGTGAGTGCTCCAAAGCTTGAAGACTACTGGCGCGTAAACTTCGAGTATCCAAAAAATCTCACCGAAGCCCTCGCTGGTTGCGCCCCTGCCAAATTTACCTTCATCAGCAGCCTCGCCGCCTACGGCCCAGCCAGCAGCGAAGACCTGACTGATTTCCTCAAAGAGGAAGACACTCCCAAACCCATCAATACCTACGGTAAGTCCAAACTCGCCACCGAGCAACACCTCGCCGGGCTGCAAGATTTGCCCTATATCATCATCCGGCCGGCCGGCGTGTATGGCCCGAGGGAGCAGGAAATTTTCACCTTTTTCAAACTCCTCGACCGCCACATGGAGGGATACATCGGCTTCCGGCGCCAACACCTCACCTTTATTTATGTGAAGGACCTTGCGCGGGTGGTGGTTGATGCCACACTGTCGCAGCACACCCATAAAGCTTACTTTGTCTCCGATGGCCAATACTATTCACAATGGGACTTAGGCAAGGTTGCCAAAGACATCATCAAAAAGCCCACGCTCAGGTTTCATGTGCCGCTAACACTCGTGCGGGCGGTGGCCTGGCTGATGGAACGCATGGGAAAAGGCGACGGGAAATACCCTGCCCTCAACCTCGAAAAGGTGCGGATTCTGGAAAGTCTCAACTGGAAGTGCGACCTCCAGCCGCTGAAAGAAGATATGAATTTTAAGCCGGAATACACCCTTGAACAGGGCATCGCCGAAGCTATTCAATGGTATAAAAAAGAGGGCTGGATGTAAGGTCAGTACCCCAGAATATTGAGCATTTCCTCTGGTTTTTGCTCCTCCCGGTACAGTTTGTCCACGATATTTCCTTTCGAATCTTTGTAAATCAGCACATGCTTGGGCGCCGGTATGAGGCAGTGTTTGATGCCGCCATAGCCGCTGAGTGCGTCCTGGTAGGCACCGGTGTGGAAGAACCCCAGGTAAAGGGGTTCTTTGTCATTTTTATCAATGATGGGAAGATATACCTGGCTCTCGTGAATTTCGGAGTTGTAATAATCGGAGTTGTCGCAGCTCAGGCCGCCGATGTTAACGCGCCGGTATTCGTTTTGCCATTTGTTGACGGGCAACAGAATAAAGCGCTCGCCGATGCTCCAGCTATCAGGGATGGTGTTGATGAGGGAATTGTCAATCATGTACCAAACCTCGGCGTCATTTTGCTGCTTCTGGTCAAGAACGGAAAAAATGAGGGCGCCGCTTTCTCCGACGGTGTACTTTCCAAACTCGGTGAAGATGTCTGGCTCCGGGATGCCTTCTTCCTGGCAGGCATTGAGGATGAGTGTGACGATTTCCTGCACCATGTAATTGTAGTCGAACTCCGACCCCAACGAGTTGCGGATAGGCATGCCCCCGCCGATGTTTAAAGCCGTCAGGGTTGAGCACACTTTTTTTAGCTGGCAATATAACTTGACGGCTTTTTTCAGCTCCCCCCAATAGTAAATTGAATCCTTGATGCCGGTATCCACAAAAAAGTGAAGCATTTTCAGGGAAAACTTACCGTTGTTTTTGAGTTTCTCCTTATAAAATTCGACCACATCGCGGCCGTTGATGCCGAGCCGGGAAGTGTAAAATTCAAAATTCGGCTCCTCATCGGTAGCTACCCGGATGCCAATACTGCACTTTCCTTTCACCTGCTCCTGGTAATATTCGAGCTCCTGCTTATTGTCGAGTATCGGCAGCACCCCTTTAAAACCGTCGTTTATCAGCCCGCATATTTTGGTGGCATACCCGGCGGTCTTAAAACCATTGTTCAGAATGATGACCTTTTTGTCTATCCACTTATTTTGATACAATTTTTTAACGAGGTCAATGTCAAAAGAAGAGGACGTCTCCAGTTCAACCCCATGGCGCAACACCTCTTTGAGGACGTAACTGAAATGACTGCTCTTAGTGCAATAGCAGTAGTGATATTTTCCTTTGTAGCCAATGGCTTTCCTGGCCTTGTTGAACAGGTTCTTCGCCTTTTTAATTTGCATACCAATCTTGGGCAAGTAGGTGAGCTTGAGCGGCGTCCCGTATTTGTCTATCAAATACCGGAGTGGTACCCCATTGAAAATGAGATTCCCCTCCTCAATATCGAAGCCCTCCTGCGGAAAATAGAATGTCTGGTCTATAAGGTCGAAATAGCGGTTTTTTATCATTAAGCGGTAATTGTTTTAACGCCGAAAGGAGGCAGGGCCCAAGATTAGAGCGGACAAAAATAATGGCTCTGAAAAAACTTTAAGTTATTTATTGTATTTTTAATCCAGCCGCCTGCACCGGCGGCAATGGAATAGCTCCAAACTTAAACCATTATTTTTACGACTCATTGACTCTCGCCCAAATCGAAACACACTCGTAAAGTATCCCCTCAAAAAATGCTGGTATTTCGAGCGGCAGGGTTTTGAACCCTGCGTTTTCGTATCTGAAACGCAGGGTTCAAAACCCTGCCGCTCGAAAAGACTGCGTAATTTTGGAAAACTCCCATTAATTTATGAGGGGATACCAATTTCTTTTATGAAAAAAATAACCGAACAACCTTCGCATTACCGCCACCTCGAAAAAATGAGCGTATCAGAATTGCTGCGCAACATCAATGCGGAGGATAAGACCGTGCCGCTGGCTGTCGAAAAAGCCTTGCCCGCCATCGGGAGGCTGGTAGTTGCCATTGTAGAAAAAGTGCGGGAGGGCGGCCGTTTGTTTTACATCGGTGCAGGCACGAGCGGCCGCCTCGGAATTTTGGATGCCTCCGAATGCCCACCCACTTACGGCGTACCGCCCGACGTGGTCACCGGCATCATCGCCGGTGGCGACCGGGCCATCCGCGAATCGGTGGAACATGCCGAGGACAGCCTGTTGCAGGCTTGGGAGGATTTGAAAATCTACCACGCTGACTCGCAGGATGTGGTGGTAGGTATCGCCGCTTCCGGCACCACACCTTATGTGGTGGGAGGCCTCGAAAGCTGCCGGGAACACGGCATCATCACGGGCTGCATCACCTGCAACCCCGATTCTCCGGTTGCAGCACAGGCCGATTTTCCGGTAGAAGTTATCACCGGGCCTGAATTCGTCACCGGCAGCACCCGCATGAAATCGGGCACTGCCCAAAAACTCGTCCTGAACATGATTTCCTCCACCCTCATGATTCAACTCGGCAGGGTACAGGACAATAAGATGGTGGACATGCAACTCTCCAACAGCAAACTCCTCGACCGCGGCACCCGCATGGTGGCCCAAGACACTGGCCTGCTCTATCAGGAAGCCAAAGCACTTTTGATAAAACACGGCAGCGTGCGAGCTGCGGTCAAGGCATTTGACAATAAACAATGAACAAAGAACAACGGGGCCATTTACGAGCTGTAGCTCGTAACGAGCGTACCGTTTTTCAATTGACAGACCCTGTGCCAGCAGGGCCTTCCGTCACAACGATTTCCACGATTTTTTCATCAAAAAGCCCGTCGCCGGCTATGAGGGTGTCTTTGATGTGCTTGTCGTAGCTGTCTTTTTCAAAATTCCACACGGCAGCCACGCCGCCTTGCGCGTAGCGGGTGTTGCTCTCCTCCTCGTTGGTTTTGGTTAAAACAGTTACTTGCAGGTCGGGTCGCTGTTGTGCGATTTTCAGCGCAAATGTCAACCCCGCAATGACGAAGCCGAGAACGAGGAGGCCGGTTTTTACCATAAATAAGTATGAAGTAAAAAGTAGTAAAGTGCACTGGTCACGACATAATCTGACAGTTTTTGCTTTGAGGCTAACCTAATTTTAAGGATTTTTCCAATAGTTCCAAACGTTGACATTTCAGTAGATATTCAAGTCGGAGCAATTATTCCAAGACCTAAACCTTGAAACTTATGAAAACGCTATCCTCACCCTTAGTTATCCTGCTCCTTTTTTTTGTCACCCTTACCTCGGTAGCTCAATACCATCCTGTTGAATTATGTTACGATGTTTACGATGACGCTCAAGATGGGTTTACGGAGTATTGGCAATACGAATTTTGATAGATATTACAAAAGATCTTTTACTAACTCAGGATGCGATGCCAACCCCTACCGAATCGTATTTTTTGATGATTTTTCAGAAAGCACTCTTAATACGGCTTATTGGAAACCCTATCAGAATGCAACTCCGCCGCTTGATCAAATTTGGGTTTGCGATGATAATCCGGGCTATCTTTTTTTACCAGAAAATGCAATAGTCAACTACGGCATGTTGCATTTGAAAACAACCAAACTTGCCAGCCCTCTTTCCTTTGAATGCGAAGACCCGGAACCACCTCACAACACAATTACCGTAACCAGAAAATATTCTTGTGGATGGGTACAGACTGTCTCTGGACCTCCAGGTTCTCAAGGCTGCTTCCAGCAAGGCAAGTTCTCCATAAGGGCAAAAATTCCAAACAATGTTCAAAATACAATTGGGGCATACTGGTTTTTTGGATGGGCAAATGAGCTTGATGTAGTTGAAGTTTGTCAACCTGACTGTGATGAAATGCAATCCAACCGCTGGTTGTATGTAAAAAATCCTACCCAAGAACCACCGGATTGCAATGCTGAGAATACCCAATTCGAATGGCCCCGGGACGATAACATCGGGAACATCTATGCCTTCCGCATTTATACACTCGAATGGACGCCATTCAAGTTCGTCATCAGCGTTGATGGGGTAGTGAAAAGAACATTTCATCGGTTTTATGAGATTGATGGTAGTGGCAATATCACACATCCGTTGGAGTGCGAAGACCTTCCTGCCAACCAGCCGACCCAAGTTTGGGAGCACATTGCTTGGTACACGCTCTTCAATCACTATATGGATCTTATTATGAGTGTTGGCATTAAAAATACAGGAAATAGTACTGCAGGAGGTGAGATGCTGGTTGACTGGGTGAAAGTTGAACAGAGAACATCTGCTACAGTGGAAGGACAGGGAACAACGCCAGATTTCATCTGTGAAGGCGAACAAGAAGTTTTTCAGGTTGGGGGAGAAATAGCCCCAAATTCGATTTTGGGCTGGACTGTTTCTTCCAATCTTGAAATTGTTAGCACAAATACTGCTCAAGGCACTGTAACAGTTACCCCGGCAGGTATTGTCAACTCATATCCCGGCCCGGGCTGGATTGAAGCCAAAATTGCAAATCCAGCCTGCTGTTTAGGCCACAACATAAAAAAGAACATTTGGGCGGGCAGACCGGCAACGCCGCAGGTGTCGGTTTACAAAACCTGCAACTACATTCTCTTGAATATTGAGAACTATTCTTCAGACAACACTTATCAATGGCAGATGCTGACCAACGGTTTTTCCTATGAAGTTTACAATAATGGGAAAAATCTTTACATCACCATTTCGCCGCCTACGCAGCAACCCGCCTCGATTGCTTACAGGCTCATAGCAACCAATCCCTGCGGTAGTACTTCCATTATTAATGGTTTGACTACTTTACCTTGCAATACATGGAGGCTGAATGTGTATCCCAATCCCACTTCTACCATCGCAAACGTGGAATTGGTTAATTTCACGCAGGACGATTTGAATCAGAACCTGAAAATTTACTTGATTGACGCTCATTTTAACGTTAAAAAATCAACCCCGGTAACCCAGCTTACGGAAACACTTGACGTTTCGGATGTTGAACTTGGCTATCACTACATTTTTACGGTGGTGAACGGTGAAAATGTTATCTCTGACGAGTTTATCATCCAACATTAGTATCTAACCTTTGAAGTTCGTGTTTTTTGTGGCATAAAAAGTCTTGGAACCCCTTTAAAAACTAAGCTGAGGGGTGATAGAAAGTTCTTTGAGTTTAAGGGCTGTCAAGATGATGCGTTGACCGAGTTTGGTCAGGTAATACCTGTATGTTCCTGCGACTTTTTTAAGCAATCCTTTGACTTTCATCCGGGCAATCAATCTGGAAACTTGTCCGCTGCTTTTTGGGGGCAGCAATTTTTTCAGGTCTTTGTTCTGAAAACCCC
>SCUG01000136.1 GCA_004297645.1 Saprospiraceae bacterium
CCTCGACCCCGAAAAAGGCGTGAACTACCCCCGCTGCACCGCCGGCAAACGCAACTGCCCGCCCGACGACTGCGGCGGCCCCTGGGGCTACATTGATTTTCTGAAAGCTATCCAAAACCCGAAACACCCCGAACATGAAGATATGCTGGATTGGGTGGGCGGGGAGTTCGATGCGGAGGAGTTTGATTTGGAGGGGGTGAATGAACGGCTGCGGTGAGAAAGGGCATAGAGGTGACACCTTTTGAAAAGGTGTCACCTCTCAACGGCATAGCGGTGACACCTTTTGAAAAGGTGTCACCTCTCAACGGCATAGCGGTGACACCTTTTGATAAGGTGTCACCTCTCAACCGGGAAGCAGCCGTTTTTTTTTTACACACGGGAAAAATTACTTTAGAAATGAAAAGCAATATGCTGGTTTTTGGTTTGCTGTTCATACCCCTTCTCGCTGCTGGTCAAGCGGCGCAAGATTCCCTATTGCAGTTTTTGACGGAAAATAAAACCAGTGTGCAGGAGTTGGTCAACAACTACAAAGCGGTGTCATTCAATTGGGCACAGTTTCTCGCCACCTTCGCAGGTTTCCTTTTCCTGGCAGGTCTCACCTGGAAATTTTGGGCGAAAGACAAGCTGGCACAATACGTCAAAAAGAAATCGCAGGAAGCCATTGACAGCATGGGCAACCTGAAAACAGCCAACATCCTCGTCGTCAGCGGCAAGGACAGCAGCACGGCTTTTCTGCAAAGTTTTTTCAGAGCCAAGCAGTTCCCCAATGTCGAATTTCAGCCCAAGCCCGGCTTCACGCCTCACGTCATTTTCGCCAACAACGAGGACGGAACTTTGGACAAAGCCGCCGTCCGCCAAATGGTTAAGGAGGACATGGTGCTGTTTTACTTCGGCAAAAGCGGCACTTGGGACTTCGCCAATGACACGCCCGAACTCTCCCGGAAAATCAACTTCGCCAACTCCCGTGCGCAGATTTATGGGAATCTGATGAGCAGCCTGGAGTTTTTGGAGCTGGTGAAACCGAGGATAAAAAATGTTTGAAACTGATTTTATGAACGACCACAAATCCATACTCTACAAAGCCGCCCTGCTGCACGATGTCGGGAAGTTTTGGCAGCGCTCCGAAAGCGTTCGGGGAAAGCATCCCAAGCATTCCGGCATTTTCGTGGAAAAATGGTTGCAGGATGACCTCGTCAGGTTCATCGTGGAGCATCACCATGCTGCGGATTTGAAGGGCAAAAACCAAAACCTGCTTTGGTACAACTTGGCCTCCATTGTTTGCGAAGCTGACAACCTGGCGAGCGGCGAGCGGCAAGAGGAAAACCTGATGTACCGCCGCCCATTGGAAAGCGTTTTCAACCAAATCAGCTTCCGGGGCAAAAAATTTGACAAAAAGCTCATCCAGCCCATCGGCAGGTTGCGTCCAGACAACCAATATCCTTTTCCTGAAGATTTTGACCGGAAAGACGAAGCCGCTAAAATGGCCGTAAAAGTGAACTACGCCGACCAATGGTGGTCATTTCAAAATGAGGCCGCCGAAATGCCAGGCATGCACGAAGACACTTTGCTCCATTTTTACAAGAAATATCTCTGGTGCGTACCCTCCGCTTATTTCAAATCTGTTCCCGACATTTCCCTTTATGAACATTCCCGCCTGACGGCTGCGATTGCGCGTTGCTTATATAATTCTATCGCAGAAAAATCCGGCAACGACCCTGCGCAATGGGCGCAGCTTTCCATGAAAGATTACCGGGAGAAGAAATGCTACCGGCTGGTCTGCGCCGAATTGAGCGGCATCCAAAAATACATTTACAACATCGCCCACAGCGGCGCCATGCGGGCGCTCAAGGGGCGCTCTTTCTGGCTGCAACAGATTGTGGACAGCGTGGCGAGCCATCTTCTGGAAAAATTCAATCTGCCTTTGGCGAACCTCATCTTTGCCGGGGGCGGGAAGCTGATTGTACTCCTGCCAAATACGGATGAAGTAAAAGAGAATTTGCCGAAAATTCAGTCTGACATTGAAGGACGGGTATTTGAGGAGTACGACGGCAATATCAGCTTAGTGTTTGGTGAAATAGAATTGATGGGCAATGACTTTTTTGGAAGGAAAATCAGCGGCAAATGGAATGCGCTTTACAAAAAAGTGGAAGAAAATAAGACCCGTAAGCTGGCAGGACAGTTTAAGCCTGAATTTTTCAAAGCGGGTGATTTGTATGGAGACATTCAGCAGTGTAATGCAACCAAGCGGGAAATATGCAGAAAGGAAGATTTAAAAAAAGGAGGTACTGTATTTATCGGCGCCCCCAAGTTCACCCGGTACAATTACAATACACCGAATAAGACCTTAGCAGCTTATGGGGTTTGGAATGATGAAACAACGGAAACCGATAAGATTATCTGTGAAGAGCAATTCCGCTCACAAGACGTCGGCTATGAAATCCGAAAAGGCAAACAAATAGGCATTTTCAAAACTGACAAGTCCGACTTTGATGTGTTGGGATTGAACAAGATTGGTTTCCTCGGCGATGACAGAAAGGACTATGGAAAACATTTAAGCCTGCTGCTGCACAACGACGACGATTTTTTGAACGAGCTGAAAAACCAGCAAATCCCCAAAGGCTGGAAATTCTACGGCGGTGACTGGGTACCCCTCAAATCCGGCACGGACAGCACCCGTGAATTCGACGAAATAATCTCCGACGCCATGGGCATCGAGCGCCTCGGCGTGCTGCGCATGGATGTGGACAACCTCGGTGAAATATTCAAAGGGGGGTTAGGCGAAAACGCCACCTTCTCCCGCATCGTCCAACTCTCCGCCATGCTCGACTTCTTTTTCAGCGGCTACCTCAACGTGCTGAAAGAAATGTGCTGGACAGTCGGGCAAGGCATCGTCAGCAAAAGCGAACTGACAGAAGCGGAAGCATTAGCCCTCGACGTGGAGGACGACAAAAGCGCCATGCCCCTACGGGACATCCTCCAAATCGTCTATGCCGGCGGCGACGACCTCTTCATCGTCAGCACCTGGAATGTGCTGCCCGACCTCGCCTGGTGGATTAAAGAACGCTTTGAAGAATTTACCTGCAAAAACCCTTGCTTCACGCTCTCGGCGGGCATCGCCCTGTTCGACAACAAGTACCCGGTCTATAAAGCCGCCAAATATGCCGGGCAGGCGCTTGACGATGCCAAAGGAAAATGGAAAGACAAAAACGGCAAGGAGCATGAGAAAGGGCGCATTTCTTTTTTGGGGAAGGCGATGTCGTGGAGGGATTTTGAAATCAGCCGCCACTTGGCAAAAGAACTTTACAGTACAACCGGGCAATTGAAACGGGGCTTGGTCAGCCGATTGGAGGAGATGTACGACAACTACTATTCCGTGAAACAGCAACTGAAATGGCTGAAAAAATACCAGCCGGACCGGGTGCGCCCTTTTGAAAAAGCGGAATATTCCAAATGGCGTTGGCGGGGTTGCTATTCTTTGTCCCGCTTTGCGGAACAAGTGAGAAGGTCAGAAGCAAAAGACAAAATCAATCAGTTGGCGGCGGATATTTTCACCAGCCAATATCATCTTGAAGATAACCAAAAATCCATCTCCACCGACACGGACTTCATCACCTTTTTGGACGTGCCGGTGCGCTGGGCGGATTTGTTAATCAGAACTAAAAAATAATCAAAATGGTCACTCAAACTATTGGCACTTCGGTCGTAAACGGAGAAACCAGTGTTGGTAGCTGGATTTCAGGCGGCATGGACCCGATTTCAGTAGAATACGCCAAATTGTTTGGAATTGCCCTTGCCACAAATGGGCTTTCTACCAGCCAGATTAGAAATGTTTTTGGCGAAGTAAGACGTATTCAAATGAAAGGCATGGAGTCTATTTCATTCCAAAATGATGTTTTATTGCTTAAACCAAAATTGGCGTATTCATCTGCAAGAAAGGTTGCAAAAAAGAAGGAGGCCTCAGAAGCTGCAAAGGCTTTGGAAAAGGTGCTTTCAAAAGGCATTGATGCTATATTTCTTGCCAATGACAAAAGTACTAAATGGCATCGCTTTGAAAATTTTGCCAATTTCTTTGAAGCAGTCCTTGCATATCACAGAGTGAATGAAAAAGGCTGATAATTCTTTTTTTCAACCAAATTAATCTTACTTAACATGAAAGGTAAACTCACCAAAAAGATAAAAATCGAAGGTCGCATCGTCGCCCTATCGGGCTTGCACATTGGCGGCTCCAACACGGGCATGAGCATCGGCGGGGCGGATGCCACCGTCGTGCGCAACCCGCTCAACAATGAACCTTATATTCCCGGCAGTTCGCTGAAAGGGAAGATGCGGAGCTTGTTGGAGCGTATGGAAGGGAAGTTCGGCGGCGGGGGCAACACGTTGGCAGGACCGCTCTTTATCAGCGATGCCGACCATGAGGTAGCCCAGGTTTTTGGCATTACGCCGGAAGATTTGAAAAAACAGAAAAAAGAAGACCGCCCCATCGGTCGCCTCATCGTACGTGACGGCAGACTGGCGGGTATCATGGACGGTGACAAATTCCTCGGTGGCAGAGAGGGCAAGGACAAATTGCTGAACAACAAAGCCACCGACATGCCCTACACGGAAGTGAAAACCGAAGTGGTGATTGACCGCATCACTTCCGGTGCCACGCCGAGACAATTGGAGCGGGTGCCTGCGGGCACGGTGTTCGAGATGAAACTTATGCTCAACGTCTATGACGATGAGGAATTAAAACCCTTGCTGGATACCGTTTTCCGGGGGCTTTGCCTCGTGCATAACGATTTCCTCGGCGGTAAGGGCAGCCGGGGCAGCGGCGAGGTGAAAATCGAAGTGCGCAGTTTGCAATACAAGGATAAAACGATTTACGATAACGGTGGCAAATGGGCAGACCTTGATAAAGTCAAGGAAAAAATCACCATACCTGACGATATTGACCCCACATCAAAAGCCACCGCATGACCCACCGTTTCACAAAATATCGCCTCAGCTTCCCCGACGGCTTGCACCTCGACGCCGGAACCTACGGTTTTGAGAACACGGAAGTGAGCATCCACTCCGACACGCTGTTCAGCGCCCTGTGCTGCGCTGCCGTCATGCTCGAAGGCGACGACAGCGGGGTGAAGGCATTGAAAGAAAAGGCACGTTTCAGTTCGGCGTTTCCGTTTGCGGGCGGGCAGTTTTTCTTCCCAAAACCGCTGATACCGAGGGATTTTGACTTCCCCAACTATTCCGACGAGAAGAAATTCCGCAAGCTGAAATACCTGCACCAGAGCCTGCTTGAAGCCGACCTCGCTGGAAATCTTGATTTGAAAGTATTTAAGGAAGAAGAAGTCAAAGACGGCTGCTGGCTCACCGCCAAGCTGGACGACGAAGATTTCCGGGTGTTCAAATTGAGCGAACGCCCCCGCATCACCACCGGCCGGGTGACACATGCTGCGGAGATTTACCATTTTTCCGAAGTGCATTTCGACGAAGACGGCGGGTTGTTTTTCCTCGCCGATTTCAGTGAACATCCCGATTTCAAAACCAAATTTGAAAGCTACCTCCGCCTGCTTGGTGACGAGGGCATCGGGGCGGACGGCACGGTGGGCAAGGGTTTTTTTGAAATAACCGTGGATGAAAACGTGGAGATAAAAACACCGGGCGACGCCAACGCCTTCCTGATGCTTTCGCTGTACAACCCATTGCCAACGGAAGCACCCAACTTACGCCCCAATGAAAGCTACTACGAAATCCTGACCCGCCGGGGCTGGTCGAGCGCCCCCGGCATTGCCACATGGCGGCGGCGGTCGCTACGGATGTTCGGAGAGGGGTCGGTGCT
>SCUG01000137.1 GCA_004297645.1 Saprospiraceae bacterium
CGCCAGGCAAAATTATCTGGCGAACAGGAGTCCGCCAGTTCGTTTCCACCGCAAACCGGCAGGAGATACCACAGCCCTTGAAGCAGTGTGTCCATTACATTACCACGAAAGCCATTATTTTTTTAAAAAAAAAAGATTATGAAATCCCGACTCTTTTCTCCCATGCACTCAATGGCTGCCTTGCTCATTTTCATGGCAGCACTTCTCAGCGGTTGCACAAATTCAGGCAAACAGACAACAGAAAATGCTGAAACTAACCAAGAGGCAGCGGATACCACCAACGGCATTTCCGCAAACCCCCAAACTACCATGCAGGAAGATTCCAGCCTGACGGCGGACGTTTCGGGAGAAACCGTAGCCCAGCCAATGGCATCGAAGGATAAAACCCCCGAAGCAACCCCCGGACAGGGCCAGGCCGTCGCCAAACCGCAAACGCTGCAAAAAAATACAACCCCAAAAAGTGGCCAAAAAACCACTGCCAAACCGGCCGGGACCACGAAACCCGCACCAGCCCCCAAAACGAATTCCGGGGCGCAGACAGAAAAACCGGTAACCCACGAACCTGCCAAAACTGAACAGGCGCCCTCCAAACCGGCCCCTGAAACCTCTGCCCCGAAACCAGAAAATACGCAACCTCCGGCAGCAGCCCCCGAACCCAAGAAGACCGAAGAGGTGAAAAAAGAACCGGCGGACAAACCGGCTTCCGCAGCCCCTGCGCCCAAGAGCGGCGTATGGACTGCCCCGGCTTCTGCCAAAGCTGTGAAGAACCCCGTTCCCTCGGACGCAGCCTCTTTGGCCGCCGGCAAGAAAGCCTTCGAAAAGGAATGCGTCTCCTGCCACGGCAAAAAAGGCAAAGGCGATGGCCCAAACGCTGCCACCTTGGAAAAAGCCCCTGCCAGCCTTTTGTCCGACAGGGTTGCCTCGCAAACTGACGGGGAAATATTCTGGAAAATCACCGAGGGCAAAAAGCCCATGTCGTCCGCCAAAAAAACATTGACAGAAGAGCAGCGCTGGCAAGTGGTGAACTACGTCCGCCAATTGTCTGCCGATGCCAAAAGCAAAGGGCACCATTGACTTTTAGGCTTTTCCCCAAGCCTCCCCAAGCCTCCCCCCGAGCCTCCCCCCGGCCCCCTCCGAAGGAGGGGGAGGCGTGCGTCACCCCCTCCTTCGGAGGGGGCCGGTGGGAGGCTTGGGGAGGCTTGGGGAGGCTCTAACGAACGCCCTCACAGCCATTTTTAGGAAACAAAGAAGCACACATTTATTCATCACTTTAAATTATTAACAACATGAAAAAGATTTATTTCTTAACCTTATTACTGCTTGGTATGCAAGCAGCCAGGGCGCAGGATGCCGAAGGGTCAGCGGACTCCAACGACCCCGGCAACACCAAGTTCCTACTGACGGGTTATGCGTATTTGGATGCCAGCGTTGCATTCGCTGGTGGTGAGTCCCAAAGCAACATTGATGAGTCTGGCTTCAACTCCATTTTTGTCTGGAAAAAATCGGACAAACTTATGTTTGAGGGCGAATACGAGGTAGCGGCCATTAGTTCTGGTTACGGCAAATGGGCTACTGACGTGGCCCTGGAATATGCCAGCATGAACTACAAAGTGAGCAAATACCTGAGCTTCCAGGCCGGTAAATTCCTCTCACCCATCGGTACCTTTCAGGAAAGACTCCACCCTAAATGGATCAACAAACTCGCTTCGGCACCCGTGGGCATTGGCGGTGCCACCCGGATGCAACCCGGTACCGAAATCGGCTTCTCGGCAAGGGGCGGCGTACCCATGGGCGGTGCAAAATTGAACTACATAGTTTGGCTTAGCAATGGCCCGGTGCTGAATGCCAACGGGAGCTTAGGGTATAAAAACCTGGCGGACAACAACAAGGGCAAAGCATTGGGAGGCAGAATAGGCCTGTTGCCTTTCTCTAATTCTTCCTTTGAAATCGGCGTGTCGGAATACACCGCCACGGTCGGTACGGATGGCGATCAGTATTATGACGGCATCGGTGCGAACATCTTTGCGCTGGATTTCAATTTTGTCAAACAAGTGCCCGGCCTCAAAGGCATCATTGACATCAAGGGCCAATACAACGCTCTCAAGGTGGACGATGCCCGCTATTTCACCGGCCCAACCGACACCCAGGGCTACACCTTCGACAACAGCTCTAATACCTACTATGCCCAGTTGGCTTACCGCCCAACGTCGGCTACCGGCTTTGTCAAAAACCTCGAATTGGTGGGCCGTTATGCTGCCGTAGATTTCGCGGAAACTCTTGGAACTGACCAGAACAGGTTAACTCTTGGCCTTAACTATTGGCTCAACTGGAACTCTGTGGTGAAACTTAACTTTGAAAATATTGACGTTTCAGGGCAGTCATCAGAGCAAGCACTTCTCGTTGTCGTTGCCTTCGGGCTTTGAATTCAATCATCCAACCACCATTTAAAAAGGAAAGAATTATGAAAAAGATAAGTACCGCCATCTTCGGCATCGGTTTATTCATCGTTCTCGCAGCGATGCTGTCTAACGGCTGCACCGCCTCTGCCGCAGTGGCAGAAAAAAGCGGCTCACAACTCTGGGGGGAAAACTGCCTCCGTTGCCACAACTCTCCATCGCCCGGCTCGTTCAGCGATGCACAATGGGAGGTAGTAGGCATGCACATGGAAAGCAGGGCCAACCTCACCTCGGACGAAACCGCCAAAATCGTGGAATTTCTGAAGTCGGCCAACTAACCTGTAAGAGGCCGTCTTTTTTCATGTACTCATAAATAGGCTATACCCTTTGGTGCTCCCTGCACTTGAAGAGTATAGCCATTTTTGTTTTGGCCCGCTTCCCACGAAAGAAGGGAAAATAGCGCATCAACATTGTTGGAAGCCTGGATTGCTCTGGTACGATTGCTTCGAGCAGTCTTACCCGCATCGGGCACAGCCACGAGGACGAGATAAAATGTGATGCAGGCGGGTGGCAAGTGGTTACTGCCATCCTTTCTGTTTTCAAAACAGACTCCGGGGAGACGCCGGTTGCGGCTGCCCAAAAGCGCACTAAAAAAGAGGCTGGAGCATTCGCTCCAGCCTCTTTGTAAAAAATAATTCAGAAGGATTCGATTAGAAATGATCCCAGAAAAGTTTGGTTCCAACCAAGTCACCACCAACGGCTGCTGCTGCTGCTGCATAGTTGGTAGCGTTCAGCGTTTGCTCCTGAACTGGGTAGGTGTAACGCAGTGGAACATCAGAAAAAGCATCTGGTGGAGCAACCAATACCGGGTAGTCCAACCTTCTCCACTCCGTCCAGGATTCGAAGCCACGGTTGTAAAGAGCCAGCCACTTCTGCGTACCGATTTTTTGTTTCCAGTCGCCGGTAGCAGTGGCGTAGGCTACGTCGCTCTTGGCAACATAAGCATCTGTTTCAGCACTTGGCACTTGCCAGTAGTCAGCAGAGGCACGAATGCCAGCTTCGTAATACGCACCGGCATCGCCAGTGATATAGCCCCGCTCCACGGCCTCAGCCAGAAGGAAGTTGCCCTCCGCAGCATCAAAAAGAATAGCCTCGAAATCTGGCGCAAGCAGGCGGTCAGCAGGCTTGGAATAGGTAGCGTAGTTGTTGCTGGCACCATAGATACCGCCAGAGAAACCACCATTAGCATCAGCGGTGAAATAATAGGGCACGCGTGGATCGCCAAGACCGTTCATGATGTCAACAATGGTATTGGCACCAACGAAGTCCTTACGGCCACTCTGCACGAGATCTACCCATATGGGATTGGTGTTGGGTGGTCCGGAAAGGTAGTGGAAGTAAACATTGTCGTCGTTGTTGGTGATAATATCGCCGGCAACTTTGCTGATGATGCTGCTGGCCTTGCCGGAATCATGGTCGGCAATTATCATGGCTAAGCGAGCCTGAAGCGACTTGCCGAATTTTTTCCAACCGGCCATGTCACCTCCGTACAAAATATCACTGCTGCCGAAGCCTCCAGACCCTTCATCAATGGCACTGATAGCATTGTCGAGGCGGTTGAGGAGGTCGTCGTAAACGGTGGCTCCATCATCATACTTAGGCAAAGCATTGGCAAAGTCCAATGCTTCCGTGTAAGGAATGTTGCCAAATGTGTTGACCAAAATAGAGAACGCATAGACGTTCAGGATTTCTGCACAGGAGTTCTGGTTGGTCTTAACGGCAGCAGAGACCGTAGAACTTTGGCC
>SCUG01000138.1 GCA_004297645.1 Saprospiraceae bacterium
ATCACCGTTTCGACCTTCGATTCTACGGCGGCTAAAGTCTTTAATAAAAACATCCCGGGCCCCAGTTTAGACGGCTCTTTTACCGGCCAGGGATACCTCGTCGGGGAGGATGGAAACATCGAGTTTCCCGTGTTGGGAAAGATAAAGTTAAAGGGCCTCACCCGCGAAGCCGCGAAAGATACCATCCGAAACAAACTGCTGACGTACCTGCTCGACCCCGTGGTCGAGGTGCGTTTTCTCAACCTCCACATCAGCGTCATGGGCGAGGTAAAAAAGCCAGGGATTTACACTTTTTCCGATGAAAAATTCACCATCCTGGAAGCCCTCACCATTGCCGGTGACTTGACAGACTTTGCCGACAGGGCAAACATTCTGATCATCCGGGAGCATGAAAAAATCCGGGAGTTCGGCAAGGTGGACCTGTCGTCTTCCAGGGCTTTCGATTCGCAATATTTTTACCTGTCTCAAAATGATGTGATTTATGTAAAGCCGCTGAAAGAAAAAGCCAAATTATTGCAAGACCCCGTTTCCCGGGCGCTTGCAATCTCTGGGGTGGTGGCCTCGCTGGCTACCATCATCATCACCCTCACCCGAACGCCGTGACCAGCAATGGACACTTGCCGGACACACTTATTCTTTTTGAAAAAACGTAACTGTTTAGCAGGGGGTGTTTTTGGGAGAAAAATTTTCAATTTTTCTCCCAAAAACACCCAAACCGTGGGAGGAGGAAGAAAAAATGAAATTTTTTCTTCCTCCTCCCACGCCCTCCTAAGTAGTTACGAAAAAACACTTATGCCATGAGCGGATACAAGAATGATACTTTTAACGTCAACTTCTTTTGGAAATGCTTCGGTAAATGGTATTGGTATGCCCCGGCTATCATCCTTGCCCTGCTGCTTGCACAATACCTCCTGATGAAAGCCCCCAACATTTGGAGCGTTACGGGCAGCGTGATTGTTGATGAGGAAAAAAGCCAGTCCTCGCAGCGCCCGGAAGAAACTATCATCGCCGGGCTGCCTTTTAACGACAGAGGCAGCCTCAACCGGCAGATGCAAATCCTGAAATCCCGCAGTTTGATGGAGAAGGTCGTGGATTCACTGCACCTCAGCATCCTGTATTTTCGGGAAAACCGATTCCGGGATGTTGAGCTTTATAAAACTTCCCCTTTTAAGGTGGCCAATGTAAGCGACCGGGAAATGGCTACTGGCAAGAATCTGCGCATAAAACCCCTCGGCGAAGACCATTTTACATTGGTTAATGAAAACGAAGACACTTCAAGCCACGCTTATGGGGTACCCTTTACCGAAGAGGGCATCACTTATGTTTTGGTGCGCGACAGCACCAACGACATTGAAGAAGGCGCCATTTACAAGGTAAAATTTTCCGCTCCGCGGGAAATGGCGGCTTGGTATTCCGGGCAAGTGCAACTTCGCAAACTCTCCCAATCCAACGTGCTCTCCATCACACTGAAAGACCAAACCCCCGGCAAACTGCAAGACATCATCTATAAGTTGGTGGAGGTGTACAACGAGGTAGCTCAGAATGAAAAAAATAAAGTAGCCGCCAAGTCACTGAATTTTATCAACGACCGGCTTTCGGGCTTGAACTCGGAGCTGTTTTCCGTGGAAGGGATTGAAGCCAATGTGCGCTCCAGTACAGAAGTCACCACTGATGTGGGCGCCAGCGCCGAACGTTACATCCAAAAACTGTCGGTAGCAGAGCAAACCCGGACGGAGATTAACAATACACGCAATACCCTCAACAACCTGCAATCCTTTTTGCAAGAAAGCCGGAATCAGTACGAGCTTATCCCCAATTATGGCGACCTCGGCACCATCTCTTTCGCTCCGCTCATTACGCAGTACAACAGGCTCATCAGTGGCCGGCAAGCGCTGCTGGCACACGCAACGCTGGAGCATCCGCAAGTGAAAACCGCCAGCAGCGAACTGAATAAGATGCGGGCGAACATACTGAGTGGCATTGGCCTGGCCATCACTGACCTGAACAAAAAAGAAGGTGATATCATCACCCAGTCAACCCCCGTCGAAAGAAAACTACAGAACCTGCCCTTTGCCGAAAAAGGCATCAAGGAAATCACCCGCCAGGTGGATGTAAAAAAAGAGATAGTACTTTACATGCTGCAAAAAAGGGAGGAAACAGCCATAGGTGTCGCCACCCAGGTGGAGAGTGTGCGCATTCTCGATGAGCCAGTGCAAGGTTCGATGCCCGACTCCCCCAGCCGCACGCAGTTTTATGCCATTGCCCTGCTGCTCGGCTTAGCCTTCCCAACCGGGCTGATATTCTTACTTGATTTTCTAAATGATAAAATCACCACCAAGACGGAGGTAAAAGCACTCACCTCGGTGCCTTTCCTCGGCGAGGTGGCTTACGCCAAAAGCGACCACCACAAACTGATAAAGGAAAATAGCCGCTCGGTGAATTCCGAGATGTTCCGGCTCATCCGCACCAACCTCCAATTTCTTACGCCTTCGGCCAAAGAAAAGGTCATCATCGTCACGTCCAATCTCAGTGGCGATGGGAAAACATTTGTCAGCGGCAACCTCGCCGCCTGCCTGGCCCTGACGGGCAAGAAAACCGTCATCCTTGAACTGGACCTGCGCAAGCCGAAACTCTCGGAATTTATGCTCGGCAAACCCTCCGGCATAGGCATCACCAACTACCTTGTCGGTGAAAAAACCGTAGTGGACATCATCCAGCCTGTCGAAGAATATACCAACCTGTTCATCCTCGGCAGTGGCCCCACCCCGCCAAACCCCGCCGAACTCATCATGAGCCACAAATTGGACGAATTGTTCGAGTATCTAAAAACCCACTTCGATTACATCGTTGTGGACACTCCGCCGACCGGCTTGGTCGCCGATGCCTTCCTGCTGAACAAATTCGCCAACACCGCCATCTTCGTCATCAGGGCCGGCAAAACGAAAAAAGATGACATCAAAACCATTGACGACCTGTGCAAGGAAGGCCGCCTGAACTCTCCCGCCATCATCCTGAATAGCACCAAAGCACCCAAACGCTACGGCTATTATTATTAGCATGCCGGCGTTTTAGGCCCCAGCACGCCAATCCGCCAATATGCCACGCTTTTTATGAAAGAAGAAAAATGGGATACCGTCATCACCTCCAAAGCGCCGGTTTTCGACCTGCGACTCAGTGAGATTTGGCGGTACCGCGACTTACTGATGCTCTTTGTAAAAAGAGACATTGCCCAGGTCTATAAGCAGACCATCCTCGGCCCCCTCTGGTTCTTCATTCAACCCATCATCACCACGGTGGTGTTCACCGTAGTGTTTGGCAAAATGGCAGAGATACCTACCGACGGCATTCCGCCCGTGTTGTTTTACCTGTCGGGCATCACCTTCTGGAACTTCTTTGCAGAGTCGCTGAACAAAGCTTCCACCGTATTCCGCGACAACCAGAATATTTTTGGCAAGGTATATTTTTGCCGGCTGGTGCTGCCGCTGTCCATCGTCATAAACAATCTGGTGAAGCTGGGCATACAGCTCACCATGTTCCTGCTGTTTTACTTTTACTTTCTGGTAACCAATCCGCTTATTCAGCCAAATTTATATGCCTTGTTGTTTCCCGTTTTGGTACTCACCACAGCCGGGCTGGCACTCGGTTTTGGGTTGATAATCACCTCCCTGACGGCAAAGTACCGGGACCTGCTATTCCTCATACAGTTTGGAATACAGCTTTGGATGTTCGCCACGCCCATCATTTATCCCCTTTCCGAAGTACCCGCCGGCCGGCAGATTTATGCCGTGCTCAACCCCATGACTGCGGTGATTGAAACATTCAAATACGGCTTTCTCGGCGAGGGCACCTTTTCGTGGCTTTACTTAGGATACAGCACAGGGTTTATGCTAATCATAGTAATTGCCGGCATTATTAGTTTCAACCGCATCGAAAAAACTTTTGTGGATATTATTTAGAGCTTGTTTGCATTTTGGCGCCTTAGGAACGTGCGCAAAATAACTTGGTAAGTTTTGCAGAAGCCAATTCACCGGGTGACTCGAAGTCACCCGGTGAATTCGCCAGGTTGTTTTGCACACGTTTCTTAGGCCTAAAATGCCAGCACGCCAACAAAAACCCAGAATGGCAACTACCGTCATCAAAGCAGAAAACCTCTCCAAACAATACCGCCTTGGCACCATTGGCACCGGCAACCTATACAGCGACATCACGCGATGGTGGCATAGCATAAGGGGCAAAGAAGACCCCTTCCTCATTTATGGCGAGACCAACGACCAGGCGGTCAAAGGCACCTCCGAATACGTGTGGGCTTTGCGGGATATCAGCTTCGAGGTGGAGCAGGGCGACTTAGTGGGGCTTATCGGTAAAAACGGCTCCGGCAAATCCACCCTGCTCAAGTTGCTGGCAAAAATCACGGCCCCCACCACGGGCGAGGCCAGGCTGAAAGGCCGCGTGGCCTCCATGCTCGAAGTAGGCACGGGGTTTCATCCGGAGCTGACGGGCCGGGAAAACGTCTTCCTCAACGGCACCATCATGGGCATGACCAAAAAGGAGGTCAGCAAGAAGTACGATGAAATCGTCGAATTCGCCGGGGTGGCCCGCTACATTGATACGCCCATCAAGCGCTACTCCTCTGGCATGTCGGTACGGCTGGCTTTTTCCGTGGCAGCCCACCTCGACCCGGAGATACTCCTCGTGGACGAGGTGCTCGCCGTGGGCGATGCCGAATTTCAACAAAAATGCCTCGGCAAAATGAGCGGCATCAGCCAGGAAGGCCGCACCATCATCTTCGTGAGCCACAACCTTGGCTCCGTCCGCAAACTGTGCAACAAAGGCTTAGTGCTGAGCAAAGGCCATTTAGTATTCGACGGCAAAGTCAGCCCCGCCTTAGATGCCTATTTGGACAGCCTGCCCACGCACGACTCGCAGGGCAATAACGCCATTTCGTTCAACATTGACCAAAGTAAACTCTTTCAATTCACGGAAATCAGCATCGAAGACGGCCATGGCCAAAGCAGAGGCAAGCTGTTTTATGGCGAAGACATTGTCGTCGCACTGAAGTACACCATCAACGACGACTGCCGCCATTTTTCCACGCGGCTTTCCGTTGCCCGAAACGGCGAAACCCTCTTTTGGTCGTTCGACACCGACGAAAACGAGGCGCTCTATTCCCGCCGGGCTAAAGGAGAATACTCAGCAAAAATTGCCCTCCCCCGGTTTTTCAAAGCCGGCATTTATACCCTCAGCATTTCATTCATCGAGTTGGGCATCGAGAAAGAGGAACATGTGGACGTCATCCGGTTTGTGCTCGACGATTCCAAACTTGACACCACCATCAAATCCTGGCACGCCGGCAGGCCTGGCATCCTGAAGCCCCGCCTCAACTGGGTTTACACGGAACACCCCGTAGAAGTATAAACCAACGGAATGGTCAACGTGCTGTTTTTGAATTCGCATCCCATCCAATATTTCGCCCCCCTCTATCAGGAAATAGAAAAGCACCCTTCCTTTTCCGTCACGGCCTTATACTGCTCGAAGCACGGGCTTTCGGCAGAAAGGGACCGCGAGTTCAACACGGCGGTAAAATGGGACATCCCCATGCTGGCCGGTTACGGCCATATTTTTTTAAAAAACTACGCGCTGCGGCCCACGCTTTACCACCCCTGGGGGCTTCTCAACCTGGGCATCATCCCCTTTCTTTTCAAAGCTCCCAAAAGCATCCTCGTCGTTCACGGGTGGGGCTACCTCACGCATTTGCTGGCGCTGCTGGCGGGGCGGTTCGCCGGCCACATAGTTTGCCTGCGAGGCGAAAACCCGGCGAGCCATGAGCGAACACACAAGGGGCTAACGTGGCATTTGAAACGGCTTTTCATCCGTGGTTTTCTCGCCCCGCTGAGCCACTACATTTTTTACATCGGAAAAGAAAACAGAGCGTTTTACCTGCAATATGGCGTGAAAGAAAGCAAACTCCTCTTCGCCCCTTATGCCGTGGACAATCAGCGCTTTCAAAAAGAATGTGCGGCCTTGCGGCCAAAACGGGAGGAGCTGAAAACGGCACTCGGTCTGCCCGCCGGCAAAACCATCGTGCTATTCTCCGGCAAGTACATCCTGAAAAAACGCCCCCTCGATTTATTGAAAGCTTTTCAACAATGCCAGCACCGCAACAAGGCTTGCCTCGTGTTCATGGGCGACGGCGCACTGCGCCCCGAAATGGAGAACTTCATCACCGCAAATAAACTGGACGGCGTCATCCTCACAGGCTTCGTCAACCAGTCCAAAGTGGCAGAATATTACACCGTGGCGGACCTCTTCGTCCTTTGCTCTCAGGAGGGAGAAACCTGGGGCCTGTCGGCCAATGAGGCCATGAATTTTTCGCTGCCCCTGCTACTCTCCAGCCTCACCGGCTGCGCCGCCGACCTCGTCGCCCC
>SCUG01000139.1 GCA_004297645.1 Saprospiraceae bacterium
GGTATATCAAGGGTTCGTGAAAATTCGTGGCTGACCTCCCTAACACTGGCGAAGCCAGCACCAAATTTTTCTGCCAAAAAAAGCACGAATTTCAGAGGTTAGCGCCTAAAGCACCAACTTTACCGGCTTCACCTTTAGTCCTCTTTTTTTCAATAATCGAATCAACCCTTTGCCTCCAAGCAAATGGCCGGCTCCCACGGCGGCGAACAGGCTCGCCTGCCCGGCGAGTTCTTCGATGCGCTTCGCCATCACCAAGTTGCGGTCGTAAAGAAGTTGCTTCCGCAGACCGCCAGCACTTTTCCTCATCAACTTGTGAAGCACGCTCAATTCTCCCCGTTCATATAAACGGGCAAAATGTTCCATTTTACGGCGGTAGCCGCTGATGTTTCGCACGGTACCGGCGAGCATCTTCACCTGCTTATTTATCGGAATGCGCTCCAGCGTTTTCAGTTGCTGCTCGAATGTTTCGATGCCATGCATGGACTTGCAGGACTCGCTGGCGTAGCTCCACAAATAGGCGTCGAGATGCTCCGGGCGTTCGGCCAAGAGCATTTCTGCACCTATCAAATTCACGATGGCAAAAGGCAAAAGATTTTTCATTATCTTCAGCTCTATGCCGGTGGTTTTGAGGATTATCCGCCTCATTTTCGAGAATTTGTGGGGTGAAATATAATCTTCCAAAGATTCGCCCTCCGGCATCATAAGCCGCTGTGAACTGGCAGGTACACGGAGTTCTTCCAGATGAAATTCAGCGGCGAAGGCAGCACATGCATCAATGAGCGGCAACACCTGGCCGGTCAGGGTAAATGCCCGTTCATCCTGGACGTGCATGGTACCAAAGAGGTAGGAGCGCGCTGGCAATCGCTCACCTTCGATTTTCCAGAGTAGCGGCAATGGCAGTAAATTGTTGGATGAAAGAAAATTGAAGTCTAAGGGCTGGAGTTTAACGGCACGGTGGGCAAACCCCGGCTCCTGTTATTCATATTCGAAGGGCAACACTTTGGAGCTTTTCACCGTGGAGAGCGTCATCAGTGTTTTCAGGCGTTCGATTTCCTCGATTTGAGAAAGGGTTTTAAAAAGCAACTGCTCATAGGAGGGAATGTCCTTGCACACGATTTTGATGAGGAAATCGGCCTCGCCCGTGATGATGTAACATTCCACGATTTCATCAATGGCCTTTATTTTTTCAAGGAAATTATTGAGTGCATTTTCCTTTTGCCAGGCGAGCGACACCTGCACGAAAGTCTGCACATTCAGGCCAATGCTTTGTGGGCTGATTTGGGCGTGGTAGCTCTCGATATATCCCTGCTGTTCCAGCTTTTTCACCCGCTCCAATGTGGGCGCAGGCGAGAGGCCGATTTTTTTGGACAGGTCGAGATTTGTGATCTTGCAATTCTCCTGCAATATTTTCAAAATTTTCAGGTCGGTGCGGTCGAGTTTGTCAGCCATCGTTCTTTATTGATAATAGTGCGCATTGGCGTTGAGGCTACTTGAATTTCAGGGATGCTCAATTACGCAACATAGGTTATGATGATTCCGGCAGATAATAAAAACAGGCGCAAGATAGGAAGTAGTAAAATGAACTACAATACATTTTGCCTAAAACCGGCCTCCATTCAAAATTGTGGAGCATCTTTGACAAGTTTATCAATAAAATTTTAGGCAAGCTGGCAAGCCTGTCCGCGGTAAAAATCGCCGGAAAATAGACCCGAAAGTTTCTTTTTTTATCTTCGCAACTTTAAAGGTAATACGGTTGTTTAAACCTCCATTATCAATATATTTCACCAAACAAAATAACAGACAATGGCTTTTGAAATCACAGATTCAAACTTCCAGCAAGAAGTGTTAGACAGAAAGGGCGTCTCTGTTCTCGACTTTTGGGCCGAGTGGTGTGGCCCCTGCCGCATGATTGCGCCCATCATTGAAAAACTTTCTGAAGAATATAGCGACAAGGTACTCGTCGGTAAGGTCAATGTGGACCTCAACCCTGAGGTGCCCATGAAATATGGCATTCGCAGTATCCCCACCATCATCATCATGAAAGATGGCGAGGTGGCACACAAGCAGGTGGGTTATACCACGCAGGCCAAACTCGCTGAATTGATAGATAGTCAGCTATCCTGATACCTCAAGAATCATTTACCTCCGGCAAATGATTCTTGAGCAGTCAAGAAAGAATCTGCTTTCTTTTAAAGCCCTCAAATAACGCCAGTTGTTTGAGGGCTTTCCCTTTACCTTCACACGGCACACGGCTTCCTCAAAGATTTGTTGCTCACGTTTATAAAACTCCCTAAATCTTGAAAGCCATTTCTTCTGCAATGGTTTGCTGCACGGCGGATTCAGGCACTTTGGCTCCAGCAGTAGCGGCGGCAGCTTCTTCTTTCACTGCCGCTTTGGGGCGGGCTATTTCCATTTCCTCCCCTTCCACGGCGGCTGGCGCCTCCGGCGCGTCGAAGATACCCTGCATGCGCTCCTCTTTTTTAAACAGCGATTCCCCGTTGTCAAACAGCGATATGAGTTCATCAATGGTGACTTCCTGATCGCCGCGACGGTACTCTGCGGGGGCCTTTGGGGTATCGAGCACATCGGAGGCGATGAACTGTCCAAGCTGGTAGTATGACTCCCATTGCACGGGGTCGAAAAACTGGTCGGCAGTGGATTCGTGCGGGAAATCCGGGTGGTAAATTTTGTACTTGAAAGTATCGAACTGCGGGTTTTTCTTTCCCTCATGGTCGTACTCCGGCACAAAGAGTTTGCGCGGCGAGGTGACGGAAGATTTGATGTACACGAGGGTGCCGGTCTTAATTCTGTCGCGGCCGGGCAAATGCTGTTTTGCCCGCAGGTTTTCGGTCACTTGTTCTACGGCCTTAGTTTTCCATTTATCGAATGCCTCAGCGGGCAGGTCTATGCCACGTTCAGCTTTTAGGTCCACCCTGAATTTTAACACCGAAGAGTCAGTTTTTGAATAAAAATAATTGACCAGAGCCTCCAGGTTCATCGTTTGCTCCACATGCCCGCCATTGGATTTCACCATTTTTGTGAACGTCACCGGCAACCCTTCCTCATCAGTCACTAAAAACTCTTCCCAGATTTTCAGCAGGTCGGCAATGGCATACCGCTTTTGGGCGTAGCCCGAAGAGGGCCGCGACCGTATGATGTCCACAGGGTCTTGGCCCTGGCGGAAGCTGATTTCAATGCCCAACTCGTTGCGGGCACGGATGGAGAGGTTTTCCAAATCAGC
>SCUG01000012.1 GCA_004297645.1 Saprospiraceae bacterium
CAACATGAATTGGATTTCGACCTCGGAGAGGTCGCACCTTACGTAACATGCGACCTCTCCGAGGTCGAAATGAACGTGGAATCGGACATTCTACCAACGTTGGACCTCTCCGATGTCCCCAAAAATTTTGATGCGTTTGCCCTGGTAATTCACACAAACAGCATAAAAAGTCAGTTCTGCAAGCACTGGAGTTCAAACAGCACTTCTTTTACAGCACAAAACTATAATCAGGTTATGTTGTGTGCTATTAGTTGGGTATTGGTCAATTCGAGAAGGTCACAAGATTGAAACATATCTTCGATTTCTCCCCAATTGCCTTCAAAGAGGGCTAATAAATGATGGTTAACGATGTTGCCGGTGGTGAGGATCAAGAGTTGGGCAGGCTCTTTTTTTAAGAGGTGAGAATCATAGAAATCTTTGTCTTTGCTAATGACGATGCGTTGGTCAGCCTTGGCACGAGTGCGGATTTCGGAGTCGCTCGTCCTTTCTTTATCAGGCATGTCATCAGTGTGGATAGCATCGTACCCTTTGGCCTTTAAAAACTTGACCAAGCGGTAAGGTAACTGGGCATCCACTAAAAACTTCATGCTGCTTTCAATTGAGCGACAGATTTGAATTCAACCATGTGAGCGGCGAACGCCAGGCTGGCCAAAATATCTTCCCGTTCCAAGGCAGGATAATCTTCCATCAACTCCTCGAAAGTCATGCCCGCAGAGAGCAAATCCAGAATCATGGCGACAGGATAGCGCATGTTCCGCACGGTAGGTTTGCCATGGCAAACATCTGGGTTGATAGTAATTCTTTTAAGCAATTCTTCTTTGGACGCACCCATGTTAATAGATTTTGAAAAGGTTGTGCAAGTTACAGTATTTCAGGGAAGATTCCATTTTTAGCACTATTTCATCCGCTCCTCAATCTCCCTCATCACATCATACGCCACCTTCAGCGCCCGGTAGCCCTCTTCCAACGACACCGCCACCGGGCCGCCATTTTCGATGCTCTCCGCCAGGGCCTGCAACTCCATTTTGATGGCGTTCACCTCCGCCGCTTCCGGCATTTCCATGGTGATGAATTTAGGGCCGGCGGGCGTTTCCAACTCCATGTATTCGCCGCCGGCGGGCTTGTTTTCCTCGCCGTACATGCGGAGGATTTGGCTTTCTTTTTTTAAAAAATCGAGGCTGATGTAGGCGTCTTTTTGGAAGAGCCGCACCTTGCGCATCTGTTTCATGGAAATGCGGCTGGCGGTGAAATTGGCCACGCAGCCGTTCTCAAATTCCACCCGTGCGTTGGCAATGTCGGGCGTGTCGCTCACCACCGGCACGCCGCTGGCGCTGATGCTTTTCACCTCGGATTTCACCAAACTCAGCACGATGTCTATGTCGTGAATCATCAGGTCGAGCACCACGGGCACGTCGGTGCCGCGTGGGTTGAACATGGCCAGCCGGTGTGCCTCCACGAACATGGGGTTCATCGGGATGTGCCGCACCGCCAACATCGCCGGGTTGAAGCGCTCGACGTGGCCGACCTGCGCCACGACGCCGTGCTTTTGCGCCAGCGCAATAAGGGTGGCAGCTTCTTCCGGCGTTTGCGTCAGCGGTTTTTCAATAAAAACATGCCTGCCCCGGCGGATGGCCTCCGAGGCCAGCTCGAAGTGTGTGGTAGTCGGCGTCACGATGTCCACCACGTTCACCGCATCGAGCAGGGCAGCATAGCTATCGAAAGCCCGCACGCCCGTCTTTGCCGCCACCGCCTTCGACACTTCGCCGTCCGTGTCGTAAAACCCGGCCACGTCGAAGTGTTCCTTCAACTCGCCGAGGCATTGGAGGTGAATATTGCCGAGGTGGCCTGCGCCGAGGATACCGGTTTTGAGCATGGTGAATTGGTGAATTGGTGAATTAGTAAATTAGGAAATTGGGGTCATTGCAGGCAAAAGTAGGGATTGGTCTTACAAGAACAACTGCTAACTTTGCACACTTTAAGCTACCCCTTTTTAGGTCATCAAAGCACCAAAATGATAAAGCGCCTAAACATCCGCAATTACGCCATCATCGGGGAACTGGAAATAAAATTCCCCGCAGGCCTCACCATCATCACCGGCGAAACCGGCGCCGGAAAATCCATCCTGCTGGGGGCACTGGGCCTGATTATGGGCGAGCGGGCAGACTCGAAGTCGCTGTACAACGAGCAGGAAAAATGCGTCATAGAAGGCGTCTTTCAGGTGGCAGCCTACGATTTGAAATCCTTTTTTGACGAAAACGACCTCGACTATTTTGGCGAATGTGTGATTCGCCGGGAGCTGGCCCCCGGCGGAAAATCCCGTGCCTTCGTCAACGACACGCCTGTCACGCTCGATGTTTTGAAAAAACTCACCGGCGCCCTGGTGGACCTCCACGAACAGTTCGACACGCTCGACATAAATAACGTCTCCTTCCAACTTCGAATGGTAGATGCCCTGGCGGGCAATGAGGCCCTGCTCGGCGAGTACCTGTTGCACTACCGCCAGTTTACCAAAGACCACCGCCGCCTCGAACAGCTAAAAGCGCAAAGCGAACTGGCCTCGCAGGAAACGGAATTCCTCACCTTTCAGCTCAACGAATTCAACAAAGCCGGACTCGTGGAAGGCGAGCCGGAGCGCCTCGAAGAAGAACAGCGCCGCCTCACCCACGCCGAAGAAATCAAGCGCACCCTGGCCGCCGCCTTTCAGCTTTTGTCCGACGGCGAACAACCACTCACGGGCCAGTTGCAGGAAGTTTTGCGCAGCATCTCCGAAGTGAAAAAATACGACGCCGCCATCCCCGGCCTGTACCAGCGGCTGGAGGGCCTCGCCCTCGAACTCGGCGACCTGGCCGGGGAGTTGGAAAAACTGGCTGATCGCACCGAGTCCGACCCGGAGCGCATCGTCGAAATCCAGCAGCGGCTCGACGTGGTTTACCGCCTCCAAAACAAACACCGTGTGGGAAACGTGGCCGATTTGCTGGCCATCCAGGAAGATTTGCAGGCCAAGCTCGACGCCATCGGCGACCTGTCCGCCGAAATTGAAAAATTGGAAATGGACCTATCGCGGCAGGAGAAAAACCTGCGCTCCCTCGCCGCTGAACTTTCCAAACGCCGCCAGTCCGTGACGCCAGGTTTCGAGAAAAAAGTGCTCGCCATGCTGGCCCAGCTTTCCATGCCGCACACCCGCTTTTCGGTGGAATTCAAAGACCTCGGACACCTCTCCCCCACCGGCGCCGACGAGGTGAACTTCCTCTTCGCCGCCAACCCCGGCAGCCGCCCACAGCTCATCAAAGACGTGGCCTCCGGCGGTGAGCTGAGCCGCCTCACCCTCGTCACCAAGTCGCTCGTGGCCAAAGCCATCCCGCTGCCCACGCTCGTTTTCGATGAAATAGACGCAGGCGTCGGCGGCGACGTGTCGCTGCGCATGGGCAACATCCTCCGCCAACTCGCCAACCAGCACCAGGTCATCGTCATCACCCACTCGCCGCAGGTAGCCTCGAAGGCCGACGCCCATTATTTTGTCTATAAAAAAGTGGAGTCGAACATTACCTTCACCAAAGTGAAACTCCTCAACGGCGACGAACGCGTGCGGGCCATCGCCGTGATGCTCAGCCAAAACCCGCCGGGCGAGGCGGCACTTGCGAACGCACGGGAACTGATGGGGGGGTGAAAACCCCGGACTGCTTTTTAAGGCATTTTGCGTAGATTTGTAAAAAAAACATTCGATGCCTATCTTAATTTCTGACGACATCATTAAGCAATCGGATTTATCGGAGCACGAATTTAAGACCGAATTAGCCTTGCTCCTGTACGAGGCAAATTTGCTTAACTTCGGTAAAGCAAGAGAGTTGTCCGGCCTCGATGCCCTTGCATTTATGGAACTACTGGGGCAGCGCCAAATCGAAGCACCATATACGGAGGATGATTTTGAAAAAGACCTTGAATTAAGCAAGCAAATCCGATTGCAGCCATGATGGTGGTATCCGATACGACAGCCATAAGCGGTCTGTTCAAAACAGGCCATTTTCCCCTGCTTCAGCATTTTTCCCGTCAAATTTTACTTCCCACCGCCGTTTGGCTGGAACTGGAACGCCTCGAACAAAAAGGATATGACCTGGAAGTCCTTCGCTCCGCCAGTTGGATTACTACCGAAGCGGTTCAAAACATCCAATTGGTAGCTCAACTGCGGCATGAACTCGATGCGGGAGAAAGTGAGGCCATCGTGCTCGCCATTGAAAAACATGCTGACTTCCTGCTTATTGATGAAAAGGACGGCAGAGCCAAAGCTACCCAGTTAGGG
>SCUG01000013.1 GCA_004297645.1 Saprospiraceae bacterium
CCATTACGACGACCAAGACCCCAACGACGGCCCCTGGTCCTTCGCAGGAATCCACACTACCGGGCAGGACTTCCTGAACATCGGAGTGGCGGGCCAGGCCCTCAACCGCTTCGATGGGCTGCGCAATGGCATCATCACTGAAGATTGCAACCTGACCGTACGCAATTCCCGGTTCCAAAATATAACAGATAACAATGAGTACGGTGCAGTGGAAGGTTTTGGTATTCATGCAATTTCTGCCATTGGGGCTCATACACTTCGGCAGCAGGGCTTCGGGCAAACCGACGCCTTGTCCTTTGACAACTGCTTCACAGCCATTTTCACCGACGGAATGCGGGTGGAGCAAATCCGATGGAACAATATGCATAACCTGTACACCGGCCTCCGGGTGGAGAATGCGTTCGGGGATGTCAACATCCAGCACAACGCTATTGATGCAGGGGCATTCGGCATACGTGTCAACCAGGCTGACCCGAATACCCATTTGTACATTGCTCACAACACCCTTCATATTCGCAATCCAAAAGGATATGGTATTACCCTCGACGAGGCAGGACTGGCACCTTCCAACGGCTTTGATTTTACCATCAACGGCAATGAAATCAACCTGCACAGTTCCCTGAACAGAGGTATTCGGTTGCTTTCTGTCAACGGAGCTTCCGTTCGAAACAATACTGTGTTGGCACACGATAACGCTGCCAACTTCACCGGCTACATGTTGTATGGAAGTTGGGACAATACACTGCTCTGCAATACTTCCACAGGGCTTGGCGCAGGCTCCGGCATGGGCATTTATGCCTGGGATGCAGAGAACACGGCCTGGTCTTGTAACCAGGTCTCTGATTCCCGCATCGGCCTATACCTGAACATGGGAGGATGGAGTCCGGACAACTTTATTGGAACGGATTTCAGCAATCACTACTTCGGACTGCAAATTGACGATGGCAATGGCATCAATCCCGGCATGCTGGGGCCACAGCATCACACCGGAAACCAATGGCTCGGTAGCTACTCCGGGGCGGGGGCACGGCATGAGTCGAATGACCCGTTGGTTGTTCCAAGTTCCTTATTCACTGTCCACACCACCAGCCCGCCCTACCATCCTACGGTGTCAGTCGTTTCCCCGGTGGTGCAAACGGATTTCTTTTTAACTAATTTTGGTACGCCTAACTCTTCCTGCCTCAGCCCTTCCGCTTGTCCTCAGGATGAAATAGCAATTGAAGATGCGGAAATCAAATCTTTGGACGAAGCCATTGCAGGAGGCGCACTCGACAGCGTTGGTGCCGAACAACGCTGGCTGGCAGAGCGCTACCTTTACCGAAAGCTGATGCGTCACCCCGAACTCGTGGTGGCAGAGACAGCCATCGATACTTTCCTCACCGAAAAGTCGGGCGAGACTGTTGGAAAGTTCCACGCTGTCGAAATGGACATACGGGAACTGTTCCTGCTCTCGCCAGCAGATTCAGCAGCTCTCTCGGACAACTTTGCCGCCATTGACGCTAAAATGGCGGAAATCGCCCTCATCGATAGCTTGCTGCTCACCGCCACCGGGCAGGACAGCCTCGACCTGCTTCAACAAAGGCTGAATGCCGCCCATGTCATTGATAGTATCGGCCTGTTACAGGACACCTTGCTAACAGACATACAGGCCCAGCGGACTGCTGCTTCCGCCCAGGTCATCACGGACAATGCCGCCATCACGGTCACCGAGGTGTTCGAGCAGAATGAACAGGACGTGAACGAAATCTACCTGAAAACGATAGCGCAAGGCCTCTACACTTTTGACTCAACACAAGTAGCGGGCTTGGAAGGCATCGCTTTCCAATGCCCATTGACCGGCGGCAGCGCCGTGTTCAGGGCAAGGGCTTTGTTGTCCCTCGTCGGCGATTATGAATATGACGATGAAACCGTATGCGACAGCTTGATTGAGCGCAGCAGCATCGCTGATTATGAGTTGGAGAATTCCGAAACAACTATGCTGACCCTTTTCCCGAACCCATCCAACGGAACAGTGCAAGTAGAATTTGCCGACAACCCCGCAGGAGGAAGATTTGCACTCTTGGACATCTACGGTAGAGTTGTCATGGAGAAGCGATTTTTAAAAGCAAATAAATTTTCCTTTGATACTGACCAGCTTCCGATTGGCACCTACATCTGCAAAATACATTTTGACGGCAGGGAAACGGCTGTCGTCAAAATAGCAGTCCTCCGTTAATTTTATATCTGAACCGGGACAGCGTATGTGCACGGCTGTCCCGGTTTTTTCTATTGAACAACATGGTACGATTTCATCAATTTTTGGTAATACTAATTCTGGCGCAGAACATCCTCCACGCACAAAAATATGACTACAACTGGCTATTTGGCTATCAACCATCTGTACCCCACCCGGAATGGGGTCTTTCCATGCTGGATTTCAACACTTATCCGGTAACAATTACCAAAGTTGAAGAAGGTACCATCAGTTTTAACCTAACCAATGCCAGTGTTTCTGATGAAGTGGGTAATCTACTGTTTTATACAAACGGAATCATTGTAGCCGATGGAAGCCATCATATGATGGTCAACGGCGACAGTCTGAACCCTGGCCCAACAGCCTATACCTTTTATGACTATGGGTACATAGTCCAGCAAGGGGCACTTATTCTTCCCATACCTGGACAGGAAAGATTTTATTACTTGTTTCATTTATTGCGAAGAGAAGGTGATGCTCAAATACCACTTCCTTACTGCCCCTTTCTATACTATTCCTTAGTTGACATGGAAGGCAATGGGGGCTTGGGAATGGTCATTGAAAAAAACCAGACAGTAATTGCCGATACGCTTGACGTTGGGAAGCTGACGGCCACCAAACATGCCAATGGACGGGACTGGTGGATACTGGTGCCCGAAAGGGACCGGTATAGCTACCACCGCCTTTTGTTGACACCGGACAGCATATTCAACCTGGGCATACAGCCCGTAGAGCCAGTAGAAGGTTACGGGGCAGGTTCTGCTGGCTTTGTCTCCTTCTCCCCCGATGGCACGAAGTACGCTCGCCACGACATCCGGGGCTTCCCGGCGGGGCACTTCGTGCGGCTGTACGACTTCGACCGGTGCACGGGGCTGCTCTCCAACCAAATCCACCTGCCGCTGACGGACACCGCCGGGGTGGGCGGCATCGCCTTCTCCCCGGATTCCCGGCTGATGTATGTCTCCTCGCAGGAACTGGTCTATCAGTACGATGTGACAGCGGCCGATGTGGCCGCCACCCAGCTTGTCGTTGCAGAAACTGACGGTTTCACGGACACCTTTGACGGCCAGCCCTGGTTCCCCATGACCTTCTCCGGCGCACAGCTCGGACCCGACGGACGCATTTACATCCACTCGGCAGGCAGTTCGCAACATCTCCACTACATCCAGTATCCGAACCGTCCGGGCACAGCCTGCGAGGTGAGGCAGCACGCCATCCACCTTCCGGCCTGGACCTACCGCACCATCCCTAACTTCCCCAACTACCGCCTCGGCCCCCTCGACGGCTCGCCCTGCGACACCCTCGGCATAGACAACCACCCGCTGGCGGGCTTCCGCTATGAGGTGGACACCATCAACCCCCTGCTGGTGGAGTTCACCGACAATTCCTTTTACGAACCCACCGAATGGCTTTGGGATTTCGGCGACGGAGAGAGCAGCGCCGAGGTGAATCCGCTGCACGAATACAGCGGCCCCGGCACCTACACCGTCTGCCTCACGGTGAGCAACCAATACGACAGCGATACATTTTGTAGGGAGGTGGCGGTGGTGGAACCGAACGCCACGGGGGAAACCCGTCAAACGATAGCCGCCACGGTGTTCCCCAACCCGGCCAGCGGGGAGCTGTACCTGTTCCTTCCCGTGCCGCCGACGGGCAGGGCCGCCTTCTCCCTCTACGACGCCACCGGCAGGCCCACCGGGCATTGGCCGCTCCCCGCCGGGCAAAAACTCCACACCTTCCCGCTGGATGGTCTGGCCAATGGAATGTATTTTTGGGCATTGACGGTGGAGGCACAGCGGGTGAAGGGGGGGAAGGTGGTGGTTTTGAAATGAAAAAATGAAAAGTAACATCAAAAAATGGATGCTGGGCTTAGTGGCGCTGGTGGCCGTAGCGCCGAAGTCCCCTTCGGCGCTTTGCGCCCCGGAGTGGGGCCTACTTCCCGTGCTCATCGCCCAGAACAACGCCATCGCCGTGACGGATATCTGGGAGCAAAACGAAAAAGCAGTCAACCACATCTTCCTCAACACCTTGGTAAAGAGGATAGCCCCTAATGGCACCCAGCTTAACCTGCTGCGCAGCGTAGCTGCGCAATGTCCGTATGAAGGAGGTACAGCTGTCTTTCGAGCAAGAGCTTTGCTCGATGCTTGGACAGAGAACGTGTTCGATGACGAAGTGCTCTGTGCCGATGGCGGGCAACAGGGCTTGATGCTGCCACCTCCCGGCAGCCAAAGCAACGACACCGGAATCCAAATGTATCCCAATCCTGCGAAAGACCAGGTGACGGTCAGCATGGAGGAGGTATTAAAAAGCGACGCCGTTTTGTTCGTTTACAACCTTTACGGCCAGTTGGCGAGCCGCCATTATCTGCCGGAAGGCACAGCTTCATTTTCCTTCTCCACCGAGTCGCTGCCGCAAGGCATCTACTTAGTCAGGATTCAGGAAGGCAATAAAGCCATTTTCTCAGCAAAACTGGTGATTGCCAGATAACCTGGTGAACGTGAAGTACCTGTGAATGGCTTATGCTTTTCACGGGTACTTCCTATTTCCATGTCTTATGAAAAGGACTTTCATTCTCTTGTTGCTTTCGTTGCACACAGTCATTGCCACAGGACAAATGCATGACGCTTTATGGTTATATGGAAGACACTCAGCGTTCGGTGACCCTGATTATGGCTCCTCCGTTCTCGATTTCAGCACCGAGCCTCCCATTGCCTACAAACAGGAGAGGGAGATGAACCTGAATGTCACGGTATCGAGTATCTGCGATAGCACGGGCAACCTTTTATTTTATACAAACGGAGCATGGATTGCCAACTTCACCCATGAAATGATGGAGAACGGCGACAGCCTGAACCCGGGAGAGGTCACTTGGGACAATTATTACTCCGGTCTCACGGTGGCCCAAAGCCACATCATCCTGCCCATGCCTGAAAATCCCGGGAAGTACTACTTGTTCCATGAAAGATTGGATTACCATGATGTTTTTGTCCTTGCAGTCAATCCATGCTATTACTCGGTCATTGACATGAACCAGAACAATGGCTTAGGCAAAGTGGAAGAAAAAAACGTGGTGATTGTCAATGATACCACCAAGACTTTTGGAAAAATCACAGCCGTCAAACATGCCAACGGCCGGGATTGGTGGGTTTTGTTTCCTCAAAAAGCAAAGAATATTTTTTACCGTTTCCTGTTTTCTCCCGACGGGGTGGGAGACCTCTTAATACAAAATCTTTCGCCGCCCTATCCCTGGCCCCCGCTCAATAGCAATGCATTCATCGCCTTCTCCCCCGACGGCAGCAAGCTGGCCCGCTACGAGATACAGCACGGACTGTACCTTTACGATTTTGACCGCTGCACGGGCCTGGTTGAGAATAACCCCCTGTTCATTTCTATTCCGGGCACGGAGCTTGGAGGGGGCGTGGCTTTTTCTCCAAATGGCCGCTTTATTTACATGGCTTCTTCCACCTTTATCCTGCAACTCGACTTGTGGTCCCCCAACATCGCCGCTTCCCTCGAAACGGTAGCCGTTTGGGACGGCTTCATCGCTCCAAATGGCTTGTCCACCACTTTTTTTGCCATGCAGCCGGGGCCGGACGGCAGGATTTATTTCAATACCAACAATGGTACAAAGTATCTCCATTATATCAACCGGCCCAACAAACAAGGCGAAAGCTGTCAGGTTGTGCAGCATGGAATAGAACTGCCGTTCTATAATATCTTCACCTCTCCTAACTTCCCCAACTACCGCCTCGGCCCCCTCGACGGCTCGCCCTGCGACACCCTCGGCATAGACAACCACCCGCTGGCGGGCTTCCGCTACGAGGTGGACACCATCGAGCCGTTGCTGGTGGAGTTCACCGACAATTCCTTTTACGAACCCACCGAATGGCTTTGGGATTTCGGCGACGGAGCGGGCAGCGCCGAGGTGAATCCACTGCACGAATACAGCGGCCCCGGCACGTACACTGTCTGCCTGACGGTGAGCAACCAATACGACAGCGATACATTTTGTAGGGAGGTGGCGGTGGGGACGACCGGGGCGGAAGAAGCCCTGCCGGGCAAAGGTTTTAAAATATTCCCAAACCCTGCCCATTCGAGCATCCACATCGCTGCCCAATTTCCCACTGCTTACGCTGGGACTGTGAGCCTGTCAGTTTACAACATCCTCGGCAAGCCTCTCTGGCAGCAGGCACTACAAGTCGCAGGCGGTGAAATTCAAACTTCAGTGGATGTGAGCACCTGGCCCCCCGGTGTGTATTTCATCTCGCTTGAGGCGGGCGGGCAGGCTTGGATGGAAAAGGTAGTGGTGAGGTAGCGATATGATTGCATAGAGCAAGCGCATCGGTTACCCTAACTTCCCAGTTCAAGGTAAAACCTCAAACTCTCCTCAATCAACGCCTCCTCACAAGATTGATCAATGATGGCCTGGCCCAATGGATTGATGAGGGTGAAATTGATGCGGCCTCCCACATTCTTCTTGTCCATTTTCATCAAACTTAAAAGTTCGGGAAAACCCTTTTCGTCCAAAGGATAGGGTTCGTAAAAACGCAGGATGAACTGGGTCACGCTTTCTACTGAGGCCAAAGGCAAACCTGCCAATTTATGCGATAGGAAGGTTTCGCAGATCATGCCGACGGCGACCGCTTCGCCATGCAGCAGCGGCTTTTCGTTTTTAAAAGAAAAACTCTCCACGGCGTGCCCGATGGTATGGCCAAAGTTGAGCGCTTTGCGGATGCCTTTTTCGTGCGGGTCTTCTTCCACCACCCGTTTTTTGATGGCTAACGAAGGGGCCAGTAGCGCCGCCCAATCTACCGTGGACAAATCGGTGATGGATTGCAATTGCTCCCACAGGCCGGCATCACCGATGAGGGCGTGTTTGATGATTTCGGCAAAGCCGCTGCGGATTTGCCGTGCAGGCAGGGTTTTCAAAAAAACAGGCTCGACGAAAACGGCCTTCGGGTTTTTGAAGACGCCGATGTTGTTTTTGAGGTATTGAAAATCAATGCCCAGCTTGCCACCGATGGAGGCATCCACTTGTGCCAATAGCGTGGCCGGCATTTGCACGAAATCAATCCCACGCAAGTAAGTCGCCGCACAAAAACCGCCCATATCCCCGATGACGCCGCCGCCCAGATTGATGAGCAACGAGCGCCGGTCTAGCCCGATCCGTACCATTTCCTGCCAGACAAAATTGCAAGTGTCGAGGCTCTTGTGCTGTTCGCCAGATGGGATTTCGATCACATTTATTTCAAAATCCAAAGCCGGTAAAACCAAAGGCAGGCAGTGCCGTTTGGTGTTCTCGTCCGTCAGGAGGGCGATTTTGGTGTAACTCCCTTTTCGCACTAATTGCCGGAGTGCTTCCCCATCGAACCCACCGGGGCTTCCGATGGAAATATCGTAGTCGTTTAGATGAAGTAGAAACATGCGCAAGTTTAGGTATTCACTCGGCATTTTTCATCGGAAATGCGGTAGTTTTGGGGCAAAGGATTAGAAAGCTCGAAGAGATTTCTAAGCCTTTTTAGTTTTATGCCAAAGGATTAGAAAGCTCGGAGAGATTTCTAAGCCTTTTTAGTTTTACGCCAAAGGATTAGAAAGCTCGGAGAGATTTCTAAGCCTTTTTAGTTTTACGCCAAAGGATTAGAAAGCTCGGAGAGATTTCTAAGCCTTTTTAGTTTTACGCCAGAGGATTAGAAAGCTCGGAGAGATTTCTAAGCCTTTTTAGTTTTACGCCAAAGGATTAGAAAGCTCGGAGAGATTTCTAAGCCTTTTTAGTTTTATGCCAAAGGATTAGAAAGCTCGGAGAGATTTCTAATCCTTTTTCCCAACCTGGCGAAGCCAGAACTAAATGTCTGGATGGCTCAATGGCTGCTACCTCAGCCATTTATACTTCGCATCGATAGGTATTGTGCAAATAGGGGTTTGGGGGCGAAGCCCCCAAGTTCCCCTCCCCCTCAGCGCTCCCGATAGCTATCGGGAGAGGCGGGGCTGAGGGCAATGAACAGTTACAAAAACAGGCTTGCACAACCTGTCCCCTTGTCAAAGGCTGGGAAAACCTATTGCGTTGAGTATAGTCTGGTGGCCACCCTCTCACCCTCTCACTCCCTCACTCCCGGCGCCCAATTCGACGTCCCCAACGAACTGGTTTCATCAATACGCTGGACAGCACATTTCCCTTATATTTGCCCATCAACGTTTCACCAAAAAAAAACTGCACCATGTCAAAAGTATCCTCCACCAACACCAAAACAGAAATCCTCAGTGCCTACGAAGAACTCGTGGCAGAACTGAAAGAACAGCGCCAGGAAAACACTTCCCTGCGCCAGGAAGTCGAGAAAAAACAGGCGCTCGTTGAAAAGGCTGCGGCCACAGTCAAGGCGGGGGCTGCGATGAACGTCCAACAAATCCGCAAGGCGTTGGATGAGCAATTGGAAAAATTGGAAACGGCCCTGACCGAAGAGCAGAAAAAATTCGAGATGCTCGATGAAGCCGTAAAAGTGGAAGAGGCACAGTTGAAAAACCTCTACCAAATAAAAGCGGAAGCCGAAAGCCTCGAAGCCCTCACCATTACCCACCGCCAGGCGAAGGAAAAATTGGAAGAAGAAATGGCCGAACGCAAAAAGCAAATGGAAGAAAGCGCATTGGAGGTCAAAACAAAATGGGAGCGGGAAGCCGAAGAATACGAGTACAACCTCAAACTCAAACGCCGCAACGAGCAGGATGCTTACAACGATAAAAAAGAAAAACTCGAAAAAGATATGGCCGAACGGAAGGCCGAATTCGAGAAAAACATCGCCACGCGGGAACAGGCCTTCGCCGAACAGGAGGACGAATTGAAACGCCTGCGCCAAGAGGTCGAAGCCTTCGAGGGCAGGGTGCAAAAGGCCGTCAGCGACGCCGAAAAAGCAGTCACCATCAGCCTCACCCGCGAGTTCGAGTACCAGCAAAAGTTAGAGGTGAAAGACCTCGAAGCCAACCTCAAGCTCCGCGACCAGATGATACAATCGCTCGAAAGCAAAATCAAAGAGCAGCAGGAACTCGTCGCCTCCATGTCCGCCAAAACGGACAGCGCCAGCCAGCAGGTGAAAGACATTGCCCTAAAGGCCATCGAAAAATCGGGCATCGTCAGCGTGCCGGTGGAAAGGCGGCGGGAGCGGGATGAGAAATCGGGAGATTGAGCGTGGGCGGAAAGTGCCACGGCAAGTCGCAAGTCCCGAAGGGATGAATTGCACTTCGTTAACCTTGCGATAACTGGATTTTAGATTTCTGCTCGATGGGCCGGGCAAAAGAATTTCATTTCTTGTTTTCAGTTTCGCTGCAATGGTTTTGGGCTTGCTGTAAGAAGGGATTTACGAGAGAAAAACCGCCCACTTACGAAGCCCAAACGAAGGCATGAACTTCCAAATTTTTCATCACCCCCCCGCTTGCAGCAAGCCCGTGATGGCAGAATTGCTTGTTTGTCCGTCACGCAGTTTCCAGTGTCTGCGGTTTGATGTTATACTTTTTGCGGATGGCTTCCATATCTTTTTTCAAAACGTCGGGATGTTTCCAATACTTTTCACTTAATTTTTCCCGAATCTCCCGCATCATTTGAACTGCGTCAAATTTTTTATTCTTTTTCATTGTCTTTTGATTTTAAAATTTCTCTTGGTGTCCGTATTTCAATAATTCTGTAACCAAGCCTTAAGTTGATAGAGTTGTAAAGTCGTATCCGTTCAAGATTCACAATGTGTTTGAAATTCCAGCTCGCCAAAACATCAGCATTAAAAATTGTCGCAAGTGCAATGTGTAAAGCATCGTTGTAACTTTTGTTTGTCAATGCACCCTCAACAATGTATGTCTCGGCAAGGTGTATTGCTTCGTCTGTAATGCCAAGGTGAATTCTGTTTGTCTTTGGAACTTCATTCACTTTATTTCTCACCTCTTCTCTCGCAAGTTCCAATTCTTGCAGTGTCAAATCGGAAAGCATTAATGTTTCAATTCCATTCTTGAACTCGTCAAAAAGTTCATTTGACCATTGATCAAATTCTTCGTCAAAGCAACCCCCAATTGTTGATGTGTCTGCATAAATTTTCATTATTCAAAGATACAATAACTTGATGTCACTCGTAAAGACTGTCGAAAACTCAACTGTCGCCATAGCATTTCTGCTAACGTTCCGCGGCTTGCCGCAGGTAGGCAATTAAAAGCAATCACTCTCGCAACGCTTTTGGCAAGCCTGTGCCTATTATTGTCCAACGCTAATGTTTAAGTTTGGAAGCTCTACCTGAAGTCTAACTTTTGCTTTTAGTGCAGTAAAAACTCTCAACAAAGTGTCCATTGTTACATTGCTTGCATTGCTTTCAAGTCGTGAAATTTGTGCTTTTTGAACACCTATCATCTTACCAAGCTCTTCCTGTGTCAAATGCCGCTCTTGTCGTGCCTGCTTGATAGCCTTACCAATTAAGTCCATTTGAAGTTCGTACTCAAACACGTCCCGTTCAGGTGTGCCAACCTTGCCAATTAGTTTGTCCTGTACTTGGTCTAATGTATATGCTCTCATTTTTTCTTATTTTTTACTTGTTTGTCTGCGAAATATTTTGTCCGAATTTGAACCGCTTTTTGAATTTCATTGTCTGGAACTTTACTTCTCTTTTTGATAAATCCGTGTATTGAAACTACCAAAGTGCCGGCGTGGGAAGTCTTGTCCCAAAAGGAAAGCAGCCGATATTGCAGTCCCTGATACAATGTCCTAAATTCTCAAATGTCGTCAGAGAGCTTTTTAAAAAGTTCGGGGTCTTGTTCTACCTGAGCTTTACGAATGTTGTAAAGTATTTTCTCGTAGTGTTTCCTTTCCAAACTGCTCAAAAACCCAAACGCTTCGTCCAAAAATAGTATTTCAAAATGTTTGTCCATTCGTTAAATTGTTCAACAGCGCAAAAATAATGAAAGTTTCGTTAAAATGAAACATTTGCTCTGTTTCTGTCGGTAGGTAGAGGTCGGAATATAGCACACAACGGTTCGGTAAAGCTAAGCTACGTCCATCAAGAAGCCCGTGACGCTGCATTGGCTCAGGTACAGCTATGCCACACACCCCCGCTGGCCCAAGGTCTTCCCAATTAAAAAACGCCTCCGCTTCTGCCGGCTTGCAACCGGCACTACTGCGAGCGATCATCAGGGCAATATTTATCTTTGGCATTGAAAACTGTGCCTTGTGCCGCCATTAACAGGTTTCAAGCTTTTAGGGAAAGGTATAGAAGCGCCGGTTGCAAACCGGCAGAAGCGGAGGAGGCGTTGTTAAATTGGAAGACCTTGGGCCAGCGGGGGTAATTTATTTATGACACAATGCTGAGCTTTTAAAAAAAATCAGGACTATGAAATCAAAGATTCACGCAAGTAAATGGAAAGCCTACATTATGAAACACCACAAGGAATCGAGGATTGCCGTGGTGTTTGAAAAAAAATACCGAACTGATTGCCCGTATCAAAAAACTGGAGGGCGTCATATGGAGCCCGTCCCTTGGGGTATGGCACTTGCCTGATACGCCAGCCTATCGGGTGCGATTCGGGATTGCACCTGCCGTTGTTTTGAATGAAAACCACAAGCAAAGCATCTTGAAATTTGAGCGCTGGCTGCGCTCAAGGCGGTATAGCGAAAACACAGTGAAGGTATATGCCGAAGCGCTCAAGTCCTTTCTGCTGTTTTACAATGACAAAAAAGCAGAAGAAATCCAGACGGACGACGTGGTGCGCTACAACAACGAATACATCTTGAAAAACAACCTGTCCTCTTCGTACCAGAACCAAGTGGTGAACGCCATCAAACTGTTCTTCAGCACCCAGGGAAACCGGAAGCTGGACCCCGAACTGATACACCGCCCCAAGCGGGAGAAGCTGCTGCCCAATGTGCTGAGCAAGGAAGAGGTGAAGCTGATATTGAACGCCCACGAGAACCCCAAACACAAGACGATGCTCTCCTTGATGTACAGTTGCGGGCTAGGCAGGAGCGAACTGCTGAACCTAAAGCCCACGGACATAGACTCAAAAAGGGGCATCATCATCGTCCGGCAAGCAAAAGGAAAGAAGGACAGGATAGTGCCGCTCTCTGAAAAAATACTCGGCATGTTGCGGGAGTATTACCTAAAATACAAGCCCCAAACCTGGCTCTTTGAAGGCCAAATGCCCAATACGCCCTACGACGAAAGGAGCCTGGCAAGCGTACTGAAACAAGCACTGGCAAAGGCCAACATCAAAAAACCGGTGACCCTGCACTGGCTCCGGCACAGCTATGCCACGCACCTGCTGGAAGCAGGCACCGATCTGCGGTACATCCAAGAACTGATGGGCCACAATAGCAGCAAGACCACGGAAATCTACACACATGTGAGCACGCAACACATCTAAAAAATCAAAAGCCCGTTCGATGATTTGTGAAAACAACGAATACCCCTATCTTCGCTTTGGGTAGCAAAAATCATCCTTATCTGCCCAAAAACTAAGAGATAAGCATGATGGCGTCATCCTTATCTACTAGTTAGCGGTCATGCTTGGGCGACAGTGCATCATCAAACTGAATAACTAAATTTGAACATGTATAAGAGTGTTCCTGCCGACATAAGACAAGTCAAATTAGACACCGAACTGTATAAACTCCATAAGGACGGGACGGGAAAAAGTAATTTCGGAATGGACAACACTGCCGAGCTTATAGACAATGGTTTCGGACTGTATTCAACTACTGATGTGAAAAGAAAAATTGAACACATCAAGACAGAGTATTTCAGAATTTCGCTCACTCGACAAGGCAGTGCAAGGTTTGACATAGGACTTGAAAAGTATCAACCTCACCGCAATTACATTCTTTTCGGAATACCCGGACAAATTTTTTCGCTTCACGATGTAAGCAACGACTTCCTTGCTTACTATATGCTCTTTACTGAAAAATTCATTTCTGACACTTCGCTATTTGCAAACAAAACCTGGCAATTTCCATTTCTCAATTATGCGGGTGTTCAATGCTTTGAACTGAAAGATGAAACTGCATCGGAAATCGAAACCCTTATTTTCAAAATAAATAATGAGATAAACGAAAAGAAAACCCAATGCAGCGATACCATTAAATTATACATACAACTTATCCTCATTCATGCAAGTCGTAACTATGATGCAACTCAACTCTCAAGACAAGGAACTTCCAATACCGCACAAACTATTTTTTCAAGCTATGTTAAATTAGTCAGTCAACATTTTCTCACAATCCGCAAAGTAGGTGAGTATGCAGACATGCTTCATGTTTCGCCTGACCATTTAAACAGAGCCATCAAAGTATGTTCCGACAAAACAGCACACGACCTGATAGAAGAAATGTTGCTTATGGAAGCTAAAGTTTACCTGCTTCATTCGCAATTATCTATTTCCGAAATTGCTTACAAATTGGAATTTGCCGACCCCTCGCATTTCAATAGGTTCTTCAAAAAACTCTGCAATCAAACCCCGTTGGAATTTCGCAACCAGCCTGCCTGACGGCATACTGTCGGAATAGTTCCATTCAAAGTCGGTTTTGCACAGCAATAACACCACAGGTTAAACCGATTTTTGCTCCGTCAAATTATTTAATAACTAAACACAAAAACAATGACAACGGAACAAAACAAAGCAATCGTCCGCAGAGTAAACAAAGAGTTTATTGAAGGCGGCAACGTAAACACAGTGCATGAAATTTTTGCACCCGACTTTATCAATCACACTGCCCCTTCTGGTTCACCGCAGGGACCCGATGGTGTGATTTATTTTTTCAACCAACTCCTTAAACCTGCCTTTCCTGATTTGAAAGTTGAAATTCACGACATGGTTGCTGAAAGTGATAAGGTTACAACAAGAAAATCCTTTCACGCTACGCATAAAGGGGAATTTTTCGGTGTAAAACCAACAAACAAAAGTGTTGTGATGGAGGTGATTGACATCATTCAACTTCGTGATGGAAAATATATTGCACACTGGGGCATTCTTGATTTACACGGCTTGATGACGCAAATTACTTCCTAAAAAACGAAGCAAGTATAAAGCACATACTTACAAAGGGACTGACTTGGTTTATCCAACGTCAGTCCTTTTTATTTTACATTTGTCATTATGGACAAAGTAGCACGAACGCATAACAAGGGGTTTGCGATAGCGGGGGTTCCGTGCTTCGCAGACACATTTGTGGTTAATCAAAGTTTGGTTCTCCGCATCAGCATTAGTGGTGAAAATCGCCACCTTCGCCAAGCCCGAAACCGTTATGTGCCATTTGAAAATAGACAACCTTGACAATGTTTAAACTACTTTTCGGACAACAGGCACTTTGGACAAGCGCGACTTTTTTTCTAAGGGTTTGGGTGGGAGTAATTTTCGTTCGCTACGGTCTATCGTTGGGTGTAGTTCCGCTATGATGTACAAATAAAGCCATATCTGTCGATTTTATTCCAAAACTGGCTCCACCTGTCGGCCGAATAACTCAGGGAACGGGCCATCAATATTTTATCCATCGCATCACTGTACCATCGCATTCCTGAATTGCACAGTCGTTGATTGACCAGTGTTTTACA
>SCUG01000140.1 GCA_004297645.1 Saprospiraceae bacterium
TCATCAAGAAAGCTGACGCTTTTTCCCTCGAAACCCAAATCCCAAACAAGCTCTAAGCGAAACGAAACCTGCCACTCAGCCTTACCTACCGCACCTCCCACTCCTGCACCCCCGCCGACACGCCCTCGCTGCATTTAATCTCCAACCGCAGGGCCGTTGTGGTCACCGGCTCGAAACGGGTTTCGTCCCAGCCGTCTTTGGTGGTGGGGAATCCTTCGTCATGAAAAACGGGTACCCACGCGCCGTCATCGAGATAAAGTACGCGCCACGACTTTGGGATGCGGCAGCCGCCGCCGCTGTCTTCGTCATCGAACCAATAGACCCGCACGGTGCTCACGGTTTCGGGTTTTTCAAAATCGTATTGCAGCCATTCGGTGGTACCGAGGTGCGGCCACCAATGCACGAAAGGGTTTTCCTTGTCGCTGGATTTTGCAGGTAGCCATTGGTCGGCGATGCCGGCAGCATCGCCTTTCATTCCTTCGGAAAAACTGATTTTGCTGGCGCCGGCGATGGACGGCGGGTTGACGGGCCGGGCACTGCCCACTTCCTGCGGCACCCAAACGGTCATGTTGTCCTTGCCACGATTGGCCCAGGCAAAGTAGGGGATGGCCTTCAGGAAAAGCGGTTTCAGTTTTGCCTGCTCCGGGGCTGTTTTTTTCGTGACCAATGCCCCGGCGAAAGCGATGGTTTCCACGCCGCTGAGCAAGTCCGGTTCGAAGCGGGCGATGGCTTCATTTTCAGGGGCCACCAGCAGGTTGAGCACCCGGTCGTCCGGTTGGTCTTTGCCTTCGAGGCAAAATACGATGGGGCCACGTTGGAACGCTGCTTTGCCAGCATCTGCCGCCACTTTGGGGTTGGACAGTACGCGGTGAACCGGCATGGGCAGCGCCAGTTCCACCACGTCGCCCTCGCGCCATTTGCGCTCGATGGTGGCATAGCCGTTTTGCAAGTTCATGGGTGCGGCTTTGCCATTTATACTAAAGGCAATATTGCCCACATTTTTATTTTCAAAAGAATACAAATCGCCGGGAAAGGCGTCGCCCCGTGCCCAGCCGGGGATGCGGATTTTCAGAGCGAAGGTGTTGGGTTTTTCCGGCACGACGGTGATTTTCACATGACCATCCCACGGATAGCTGGTTTGCTGCCGGATGGTCACGGGCACCAATTGCAGGCGGCTGTTGACGTTTTGCACCGTCGTTTCGCTGGTAGCAAAGAGGTTGACAAAAACGGTGTTGCCCCACTTGGCGTAGATATAACCGGGCAGCGAGGGGAAAAACCGGACAACGTTGGAGGGGCAGCAGGCGCAGGTGAACCACGGGCTGCGCTCTGTATTTTTCCGGGACTCCAAAGGATTCGGGTAAAAGAAGCGGTCGCCGTTGAGCGACAACCCGGCGTTCAGAGAGTTGTACAGTGTGCGTTCCAGCACATCAATGTATTTGGCCTCGCCGGTGAGCTGAAACATGCGCTGGTTCCAAAGCACGAAAGCGATGGAGGCGCAGGTCTCGCAATAGGCGCTGAAATTGGGCAGGTCGTACGGTTCGGTGAAACCCTCGTTGCTGCCCGCTGAGCCGATGCCCCCCGTGATATAGACCTTGCCGCCAATGACGTCGTTCCACAGGCTGTTGAGCGCCCGGACATAGCCGCTATCGCTGGTGAGCGAGGCCACGTCTGCCATACCCGAATACATGTAGCAGGCCCGCACGGCGTGACCCACCACCTCGGTCTGGTCTTTCACTTTTTTGTGGTTTTGCATGTAGGCGTCGCCGTAGCCACGCACGTCGAGGAAGAATTTGGCAAGGTCGAGGTAGCGCTGTTCGCCGGTGAGTTTGCAGAGTTTGACCAACCCGATTTCTATCTCCTGGTGGCCGGGGGCTTTTTCGAGTTTGCCCCAGCCGAAGGTGCGCTCCACGAGGTCAGCGCTTTTGAGGGCCACGTCGAGCAATGTGCGTTTTCCAGTGGCGAGGTGGTGGGCAACGGCGGCTTCATAAAGGTGGCCGAGGTTGTAAAGTTCGTGGCTGTGTTGGTCGGTTTGCATCCAGCGCTCCTCACCGGCCATGCTCAGGCCCCGGCCGTTGGAGGCATCTTTGGCGAGGCTGGTGTCTTCGTGCTCGTGCACCGTACGCCAGGAATAGAGGTAGCCGTCGTCTTCCTGTGCGGCCGCAATCTTGGCGATGAGTGCATCGAGGCGGGCGTCCAGTGCGGAGTCAGGGTGTTGGTGGAGGACATACGAGGCGCCTTCAATTATTTTGAAAACATCGCTGTCGTCGAAAGGGTAGGCGCTGCAAAACGCGCCTTTTTGAAGGCCGCCGGCTATCTCGAAATTTCTGACGCGGCCGGTTTCTTCGCATTGTTGAAGGGCGTAGGGGATGGTCACCTCTTCGACCGTCCGAATGCGGGGCGCCCAAAAATCATCGCTGATTTTTACCTGCGTGAAAGGCACGGCTTTGATGTCGTAGGTCTTGGTGGGCGTGGCTTCGGTTTGGGAAAAAACGGTGGTGTTGAAAATTATGAGCGCAGCGAGTAAGGTATATTTCATGCTGATTTTGTTTTTTTGGCAAAATGGTAAATCCACAGTCCAATTATGGCCTGTGCAAAAAAATGAAAAAAATGACGATACGGCGTTTCTTTCCCGCGGCTTGTTACATTTGCCTGCTCTTCTTTTTTGCCTGCCAAACGAACCAAGACCCAACGAATGCTTCATCAAAAAATGCACAAACCGTGGAAGGTACAATAGTAAAAGCACCTTTCGGAACAACCCCTGACGGTAGGGCTGTGGACATTTACACCCTTACTAATGCTGACGGCATGGAGGC
>SCUG01000141.1 GCA_004297645.1 Saprospiraceae bacterium
AATTCTTCAACACTGAGGCACAGAAACACAGAGTTGAGTTTGGTTCTCTGTGCCTCCGTGTCTCTGTGTTGAAATAAAAATTGTCAAGCTAATTCCAGCGTTGACTTATGATACAGCCTCAAAAGAACATCTTATTTCGAACACGTTACTTAAGTGATAATACTTCGTTGAAATAGTGGTCACGTTCCCGATAGGTATCGGGACTGGCTATGCTCCCATTTTCCCACCTTCCCGACGTACAGCCGGGACAGGCTGTCTCATCAAAAGATTGTCAAATTTTCCCTCGAAACCCAAAACTCCAACAAGCGCTAAGAATTCTTTGCTTGTCACTCCTTTTTTGATGCAACATAAAACCACTTGGCATTCAACTTTATAGTTTTGCAAACTGCTATTTAGGCCAACAAAATGACACTGGATGAAAGGGAAAGGTCTGTTCCTTTATTTCTTGAGCTTCGTACTAACCTCTGCCGGTTTAGCTCAGGACGGCTATGAGCTAACGGTATCGGTAAAGAATATAAAGAACCAAAAGGGAAAAGTCAGGATATGCCTTACCAACAAAAAAGCGGACTTTCTAAATGATTGTTACCGCTCCAGGGATGTAGCTGCCGGTGGCAAGACGGTCACAGCGAATTTTAAAAACATCCCGGCAGGAGAATACGCGGTAGCGGCGTACCACGATGAGGATGAAAATGGTGAACTCAACAAAAATGGTCTGTTCGGGATACCCAGCGAAGACTATGGTTTTTCAAATAACCCGCATGCTTTTTTCGGCCCGCCCAATTATGAGAAATGCACGTTTAAGGTAGCCGCTGATACAATGATTGTGATAGGGTTGTGACTACATCACCTCCTTTCTTTCCCGTCCGGCCGTCAGCCGCCATTCATAAGCCGTCACCACCAGTAACAATAGAAGAAACCCATAGACAATGTCTTCTACGGGAATCGTGCCTGCCCGGATGCCGAGGGTTTCGGCATTGTTATACCAGACCACCTGTCCATCAATACCGCTGCCGGTCAGGATTCCATTGGTGAGGAAAAAGAAGGGAAGCACCAGCAGGTAAGTCAGGTAGAAATATCCTAAGTAAGGGCTTTTGAAAACAAAAACATGAAGAAGGAGAATGAAGGCTGTGGCCAGAAACGTGAGCGATGTGTACCATTTATCAAGGTGCAGGCCTGCAATAATCGAGAGGGCAATGGCCAGCAAAACAGAGAAGGCTGGTGCATAAACCTGGAGCCGGTCTTTTTTTACCAGTACCTTCAGGCAATGATAGGTGAAAGTGCTGGCGTAGGGTATGCACACAAAAAACAGCACCTCTTCCAGCGGCAGGTTGAGCAAATAGATGCTGGTCAGATATCGCTCAGTGAAGCCCCATACGCCCATGTTTGTGAACCAAATGTCCCAGGCGAGGAATCCCAAACCCACCAACAGGCAAGCAGGGAAGAATGCGCCCCACGTACGGTCGAATCTCAACTTTGGATGAAAGCTGAAAAGAAACGGAACGGAGAGCGAGCCTAAGTTGACCAACAAATAAGTGAAGGATTCTGGCATTTTTCAAAACGACATTATGGGTTTCACCAATTAGCTTTTGGAGGCCTCCCTGTAATACCGCCACGGCACCCAGAGCATCCCGAAACATTCGCCATCTTCTTTTCCAAGGTGTTTGTGGTGGATTTTGTGGGCTTTGCGGATAGCTCTGAAATAGGGGTGATTAGTACGGTGAAAAACCCTGAACCGCTGATGGATGAAAATATCGTGCACCAGGAAATAAGCGATGCCATACAAAGTAATGCCTGCTCCCATCCACAGCCGGGGGTCAAACCAGCCTGAGCGGGAGCCGGAGAAAATAAAAAGAATCCCCGGCACGGCGAAAATCAGAAAGAAGAAATCGTTTTTTTCAAAAAATCCTTGATTCTCCGGCTGGTGGTGGTCGCGGTGCAAGCTCCACAACAACCCGTGCATGGCGTATTTGTGGGTGAACCAGGCGACACCTTCCATGCAAATGGCGGTGAACAGGACGATGAGAATAGATTGAACTATCATGAGTTTTGGTATTTTATGCCACCGTTTTTCAAACGAATAGCCGTATCTGAAAAATGCTTTGTAAGCGCCCGTTGATAAGCTTCCAGCACACGCTTTCGTGCCATCTGGTGCTCCACGATGGGAGGGGGGTAATCACGGGTTTCGAGTTCGGGTACCCATTTTCGCAGGTAGGCTTCTTTTGGGTCAAATTTTTTTGCTTGGCTGGCAGGGCTGAAAATGCGAAAATAAGGGGCGGCATCGCAGCCAGTACCTGCCGCCCATTGCCAGTTGCCATTGTTGCTGGCCAACTCATAGTCAAGCAGTTTTGTGGCAAAGTAAGCCTCGCCCCAGCGCCAGTCGGTGAGCAAGTGTTTCGTCAGGAAGCTGGCAGCCACCATGCGCACCCGGTTGTGCATGAATCCCGTGGCATTCAGCTCTCTCATGCCTGCGTCCACGAGCGGGTAGCCCGTCCTGCCTTCGCACCATGCATGAAATTCCACCTCGTCATTCCGCCATTCGATAGTCTCATAAGCGGGTTTGAAACATTGGCTCACCACCTTTGGAAAATGCCAAAGTATCATCTGAAAGAACTCGCGCCATACCAACTCATTGAGAAACGTCTCGCTGTTTGACCGGGCTTGTGCCACCAATTGCCTTATGCTAATGGTGCCGAACCGAAGGTGCAAGCCCAAACGGCTGGTGCCGTCCCTGGCAGGGAAATCACGGGTTTTAGTATAATCCTCCAACAGGTCATTCTCAACTGTAGTGTTTGGGAAATCAAATCGGGATTTCTGGAACCCCATTGATTCCAAAGAGGGCATTGGGGCTGGCTCCTCTTTTAAAAGGTGCTGCCATTTTCCCGCCAGCGAAAATTCTTTCAGCGGCACGGAGCCGAGTGCCGTCTTCCACTTCTTACTGTACGGAGTAAAAACAGTGTAAGGCGTGCCGTCATCTTTCAGGATTTCTGATTTTTCAAAAATCACATGGTCTTTGAAGGTGCAAAATGCGATGCCTTTTGATGCCAGCAACTGCTCGATGCCGGTGTCCCTTTTACGGGCATAAGGCTCATAATCGGTGTTGGCGAAAACGGCGGCTACCCGATATTTTTCTGTCAAAAATTGGAACACCCCGGCAGGGCTTCCAAAATGGATTTCCAGCCGGCCACCTTTTTGCTCGATGGCTTTTTTCAACTTTTCGGCTTCGCGGTAAATGAAGTTTACCCTCCGGTCAGCCCTGTCTTCAATGCTGTCGAGAATATTCGTATCGAAAATAAAAACTGGCAGCACTGGCCATTCGCCCGACAGGGCGGCGGAAAGCGCCGGATTGTCAAACAACCTCAAATCACGGCGGAACCAAAACAAACTCACCTTTTCCATGGGCATCAATACCTGTTGAATGAAAAACTGAGCATGCAGCTACAAGTCAGCCACAACTTTCGCAGGTTGGATATCCTGATGCGCTCTTGCATGATGCGACTGGCCGACACGGCCTTTATTTTTTGGAAAAGGGCGGAGTAATAAACGTAAGCCGTGTAAACGCCAAGTCTGGCTGCCCGTGGCAATTGACGGATGCCAATCAAAGCCTGGCGAAAGTCTTCCTGGATTTCCTTTTCGATATTTCGCTTTTGGTGTTCGTCGAAGTTGTCGAAATAGATGCCTGGAAAATAACTCCGCCCCAGCCCCTCATAGTCATCCTGAAAGTCGCGCAAAAAGTTGACTTTCTGAAATGCTGCCCCTAAGCGCATGGCGTAAGGCTTGAGCTGTTCGTAATACTGCTGGCTGCCATCGGTAAAAACCCGGAGGCACATCAGCCCGACTACTTCTGCCGAGCCGAGGATGTACTGCTGGTATTCGACAGCACTATATTTGCGCTTATCCAAATCCATTTCCATGCTTTTCAGGAAGGTGTCTATTAAGCTGCGTTCGATGTGGTAGCGGTTCACCACTTCCTGGAAGCTGTTCAAAATCGGATTGACACTGATGCCGGCGTCAATGGCTCCGTAGGTATCTTTTTTTAGCTCAGCTAAAAGTCTCACTTTATCGTAGCCATGAAAGCTGTCCACGATTTCATCGGCGAGCCGGACATAGCCGTATATGGCATAAATAGGCTCATGAATTTTTCGGTCGAGCATGAAAATGCCCAACGAAAAACTGGTGCTGTATTGGTTGGTGACCAACTTGCTGGTTTTTTTGGAGAGGATATCAAATGTTGATTTCATGATGAATAGATTGAGCGGTTTGTGCTACTTTACCTTTGAGGATTCTTTTGCAATGAGGCTGGCTACGACTTGGCCAGAGATGATGGAGGGTGGTACTCCCGGCCCCGGTGTGGTCAATTGGCCTGCATAGAAAAGATTCTTCACTTTTGGGCTTCTCATTTTTGGTTTGAAAATGGCCGTTTGGAATAGGGTATTAGCCAAGCCGTAGGCATTGCCTTTATAGGCGTGATAATCCTGTTGGAAATCAGTCAGAGAGTAATTCCGGTTGAAAATAATACTGGAGCGGACAGGTTCGCCGCAATGTGTTTCTAACCGCTCCATCACCTGGTCGAAGCAGGCTCTCCGCAATTCCGGGGTGTCCTCCAAACCGGGAGCAAGCGGCACGAGCAGGAATAGGTTTTCCATACCTTCCGGCGCCACCGATGGGTCGGTTTTGGTGGAGCAACACAGGTAGAAAAGGGGGCGGTCCGGGTAGCTTGGGGTTTTATAAATAGCCCTGGCATGGGCCTGGAAATCTGCGTCGAAGAACAGGTTGTGATGTTGCAGGTTATTGAGTTTTTTATTGACGCCTAAGTAGAATATCAGTGCGGAGGGCGCCATGACCCTGGTATTCCAGTATCGTTCAGTGTATTGGCGGTGAGGGGCCTTCAACAAGTGCTGCTCGACGTGATGGTAATCAGCGGCTCCAACCACAAAGCTGGCTGGGAAAAATCCTTTTTTGGTTTGAAGTCCCTTTGCCTTGTTACCCTCCACCACGATCTGTTCTACCTCTGCCGAAGTTTTTATTTCCACACCAAGTTCTGTAGCAATTTTCGCCATTGCATCCACCATGTTATACATGCCGCCCATCGGGTACCAAGTGCCCTGGGCCAAAGCCGCGTAGTTCATCAGGCTATAAAGCGCCGGGGTATCCTGCGGCATGGCTCCCAGGAACAACATTGGAAATTCCATGAGTTGAATGAGTTGCGGGTGCCGGAAGTATTTACGTACGTATTTACTGAACGACTGGAAAACTCCCATCCGAAACAAACTTTTCAGCAGGCGCAAATCAAAGAATTCGCTCAGGCTCAGGCCTGGTTGGTACACCAAATCCCGCATGCCTACCTCGTACTTGTAGGCAGCTTCTTTCAGGAAAGAGCGCAATTTTTCGGCACTTCCTGGCTCCAGTTTCTCGAAAACCTGATAAATGGCTGGCAACCCGGCCGGGATAGAAAGGGATTCGCCTTTTCCAAAATTAATGACAAAGCCAGGGTCGAGTTTTTTCAACTCAAAAAAGTCTTCCACTTCGTGCCCAAACCGTTGAACAAAAGCTTCGAAAACATCAGGCATCCAATACCAACTCGGCCCCATATCGAAATTGAAACCGCTGGATTGGTATTGCCGTGCCCGGCCTCCGATGGTATTGTTTTTCTCGAAGATGGTCACTTCAAATCCTTTTTGAGCAAGGCAACAGGCAGCAGAGAGGCCCGCAAAGCCAGCGCCGGTGACGGCTATTTTTTGCATTGAATTCTTGTTTTAAAAAACCATTGTATTTGAAAGTACAGGCGCAACCAACGTCTTTGATTTTGGATTTTCAGGGCAATAGCATGGCCGCCTTTTCACATGATTTGCATCAAATCTTCGGGGCGATACAGGTATTTTACATTCGGGAAATCTTGCAGTTGCGCCAACAAACCTTTCTCTCCTGCTACGAATATCGTCTGAGCCTCAAACCGTGTAATTAGCTGATGGAGGTAATCGTTGATTTCCGTTGCTGGCCGGTTGGCGATAAAAAAAGTAAGCAGTTTGTCCGCGCTTTTGTTGGCAGCCACTTCTAACAGGGAATCGAATGGCACGTTTTGCCCTAAGTAAATCACCTCGAAGCCCTGCGAGCGCAGCCAATAGTTGGCGAAGAGCAATCCGATTTCATGGTTTTCGCCTTCGGGCAGCCACAAAAGAAACCTGCCGGGTTTGGGTGCCGTGGGCATCAGTTGGTCTATGGCGCCGAACAGTTTTTGCCGGATGAGGTTGGAAGCAAAATGCTCGTGACCGGGGTGTACCTCCGAAACTGACCACATCAGTCCGATATTTTGGAGGAAAGGGTTTACCATTTTCATCATCGTTTCTTTCAGACCAAACCGGGTAGTGGCGGAGGCAAAAACCCGGTCAAATTCCTTCTCGTTGATGTCGAGCATGGCAGCGGTGAGGGCATTGATGTATGGTGCATAATCCAACGTTCCCACTTCCATCGTGTCAAAGGCTTTTTTAACTTCGGCCTGTAATTCATGCTGGGCTAACTGCCCCACATGGCTGATTTTCCAGCCGCCATCCAGCAGGGTTTTTACGTTCAAAATTTTCCGTACATCGTCATCGCCATAGGTTCGTATGTTAGTGTTGGTTCGTTCCGGGGTCAGCAGGTCGTATCGTTTTTCCCAAATACGCAGGGTATGGGCTTTGATGCCTGAAATGCGTTCGAGGTCTTTTATAGAGTAGTACACAAGCGTATTGATAAATTAAAAGTGATGGATGCCGGTGGTGCCTTTGCGTAACCTTTATTGTTAATCAAAAGCGGAGAATAGTTGAACAAATTTAGCGGAATCCCTTCCGTTTTAATTCATTGAGGCCAGGTCATTGAACTGAAACCGGGATTTAAGCTTTGACTTTAACTCCTTCCTTGCGATAAATATCCTGCTCTTAATAGTGCCCAGCGGCACATCGAACCTGTCGGCGATTTCCTGGTATTTGTAGCCTTCAAAGTGCATCTCAAATGGTATTCTGATGGGGTCTTCCAGTTCTTTGACCAGGGTGGTCAATTCTTTCATCATGACTTCGCTGGTGCCCATATTGCTGACTGTTTGCTCTCCTGAATTGATAAAGTGCAGGTTTTCGGTGCCGTCATAGAGGGTCCGCTGTTTAGCCTTGCGGCGGTAACCGTTGATGAAAATATTTTTCATAATGGTCATCAGCCATGCTTTGAAATTGGTGCCTTCATTGAATTTGTCCATGTTTTTAAACGCACGGAAGGCAGTTTCCTGGAACAGGTCCCTGGAATTTTCGAGATCCCGGGTGAGGGAGTACGCATACGACTGAAGTATCGTGGTGTAATGATGGAACTTTGCATCGAACGCTGTTGAATTCACTCTCGATGGATTTTTGTTTAGCATTTTTTTGATTTCATTAAACAATACAGCAAAGATGGATTTTTGTTTATCAAAGTCAAAAAAAAGTTGAACAAAATATTTTCTACTAATTGGCCAATCATCGGTAGAATGCTTGTAGATAGATGTTTTCTATCACTACAGTATCAGCAAAAATATTTCCTCATCAACAAATTTGCGGCTATATCACAAATGCAATCAGGTTGCCTGAGTTCCTTCTTTCGTTCGCTCAAAGCCTTGTATATCCCACCGTCGCTCCATCACTTACATTAGTTCAGAAAAATCATAGACGGGGGGGGGCTGCTGCCCCACGCTCGGCGCATCCGCAAATCCCACACCACGCATTCGTGGTGATGGGCAGCTTCAACGGTCGAATTAAGCCAATGGTGTGGCGGGATTTTTCTTCCAATTATTGCTGTGCTCGTTGTGATAGGGCAGTAGGAAAAAGCGAAAGCTGGCTTAAGCAATGGGCAACAGGCAGTTCATGCAAGGTAGAAATGACTTGTATTCAACCCTTTTAGCTCATTGAGGCTTGTTACCGGGAGTGGAAAACGATAGGAATATGTATCGCTGCTTATTGCCCCCTACCCACTTCAATCCCCATCTGCTGCATCAGCAATGTAGCGTTGAAACTCTGGCTCACGCCCTTTTTGATTTTGTAGTCAAAAGACAGCTTGCCGTCTTTGATTTCCACCTCCATGCAAAGGTTTTCGATAGCGCCGTTGGCAGCGGCTTCCATGCTGCCGAGTTCCAGGTCGTGAGTGGCGATGAGGCCGCTGCCTTTCATGCGGATGAGTTGCCGTATGAGGGCGGCGGAACCAGTGTGGCGGTCCACCGAGTTGGTGCCTTTCAGTATTTCGTCAAGGAGGAAGAAAACGGGGAGTTCGCTGGTTGCAGGGGCCTGCACAGATTTGACAGCTTCGATGATAACTTTCAGGCGCTTCAGTTCGGCATAAAAAGAAGAGGTACTTTCGTGAAGGGCATCCTGCGTGCGCATACTCGTGAATACTTGCAGCGGCGGTAGCGCAAAGCGCTCCGCGCAAACGGGCGCGCCGGCCTGTGCCAGCACGATGTTCAGCCCGACAGTACGCAGGAAGGTGCTTTTGCCCGCCATGTTGGAGCCAGTGATGAGTTTTATGTGGCCGCGGGTGTCCATGTGCAGGTCGTTGCCAACGCGCTGGGCGGCGGGGATGAGCGGATGGCCGAGATTGACGGCCTCTATGTGGGTGCCTTCTTTTACCTGCGGTAAAATCCAGCCGGGATTGTTGTGCCAGCCATTGGCGAAGCTGCTCAGCGCTTCGAACTCACGCAGTGCCTCGAACCAAACGGGCAATTGCCCGTGCAGCCGGGCTTTCCATTTTTCCAAACGGTACACCCAACGCAGGTCCCACAGTGCGCCGATGTTAAAGAAAATAGCGAAGAAATTCATGCGCACGTTCAACTGCGAGATGATGTAGGCCAACCGCCGGAGGTGGCAGGAGGCGGAATCCTCGCCGGCGTTCAGGCCTTCCTGAAGCCGGGTGAGTTTCGGAGCGGCAAAATCCCGGCTTTCAATGTGGTGCAACAGGCGGCTGAATTGCGCCAGAATACTGGCGGCGTGGGTGGTGCGCAAGTGGATGCGGTTGACCTTTTCGTTGGTTTTTTTCAAAATGACTGCCGCAGGCAAAAGGAGCAAAATAAACAGGGGCCAGGGGATGTAAAACGCCCAAAGCAGCAGTGCCCCCAGCGTCCAAAAGGGCATGAGGTACTGCGCGGCGGTGAGCAAGCGGTTGCCTCGCACGAGGTTTTCGTCTTGCAGCCAGAGGCGGAGCATGTCGAGGTGGCGGGGGTCGTCTTTTACATCTGCGCCTAATGCCTGAAAATTTTGCCGCCAGTCAAGCAGTGGCTTCAGTTCGGCCACCGCCTCCTGCCGGGCGGTGACTTCAGTGATAGCCGCTGGGGTGAGCAGGTATTGTGCCAGACGTTCCTGCCCGATGGAGGTGGAGGCCCGGCAGGTGTATTGAAAAAAAGAGTAGTCGCCGAACAGGTCGAGGTCAAGGGCATAGGAGTGGCTGTGGTGTAAAAAATGGGCGCCGTTTGCGAAGCCCGAATAATCGTGGCCGAGGGCTGCCTGCTCGGCCGCATTGATGGCTGACAACCGCCCCAAATGGTCCGCCTTTGCCTGAATGCCCCGGTGCCATTGTACTAACCGGTAAAGCCCAGCCAAGGCAAGCATAATGAAGCCGCAAGCCACTAACCAGTTTGCACGCAACAGCAAAATGGCGATGCCGGGACAGCCAACAAACACGACCAGCCGCACGATGGACAACCGGTCGTACCGGCGGCGCAAGGCCAGCGATTTGCGGGCGAATCCTTGGGAGCGTTCGATGTATGATATTGGGATAGTTTGCATGGACAGAGAAAAGGGCAAACTTATGGATTTTGGGAGTATTCAGATTTAAAAGGTAGAGAGGAAGTTTAGCAGAATTAGGAGGTTTTGTGGGAAAGCTAAACCTCCTGAACAGTTGTGGTAGCTCCGGGTGAATCGAAGTTGCCTGGTAGCTTTTGCGGCACATAGCAACACGATTGACTTTGAACGATTTATTGATGACTAACTTAGTTGAATCTAATTCCAGCGGCATGGTTGCCAAAGCTGGGGATATTCTTGAAATAAAAAATGAGCAGGGTGTCCAAAAAACTGTGTCAAGGAATAAATCAAAATACCTTTATAGTCAAAATACTTGAAGCGGCAAGAGCCTTTCCGAGTGATAGCTCCGCTCATCAAGTACATGCTGGATGCGGCCTTGAAAGCGAGTTGAACAGAAGAGCGCTCCGAGGGCGATGTGAGCAACTGGTGCAACGGCAAGGCGCTCAAGCATCTTACTCAGGCTATGTGCAACCTCATGGCGAGCTATGAAAACTGATGAAAATAATTATGAATGGCGGGTTGCTTTTCTCCTCCAGTGCCCCTATCTTGACTGCAATTTTCCCCTCAGTAGCACACGACGAAGGAATGAAGCAAGAGCGATTTTTTCAATATCTCCAATACGAAAGACGGTACTCTCCGCATACTCTTACGGCCTATCAATCTGACCTGGGGCAGTTTACAGAATTTTTGGAAAGCACATACTCCATTTCGGCATCCGCCCAAGTGACCCATTTTCACATTCGTTCGTGGATGGTGGACCTGCTGACTCGCGGCAATATGGCCCGGTCTATCAACCGAAAGTTGTCCTGCCTGAAAACCTATTTCAAATTTTTACGGAAACAAGGGGAAATAAAAAACAACCCGATGGCCAAAGTGATTGCCCCAAAAATGGGCAAGCGCCTTCCCATTTTTGTGAATGAAGACAGCATGTCTTTACTCTTCGCGCAGGTGGACTTTGGCGATGGATTTGATGGTGTCCGCAACCGGCTCATTATGGAAATGCTTTACTGCACGGGTATGCGGCGCTCTGAACTCGTGGCCCTAAAAATTGAGAATGTCGATTTTTCGTCAAACCAACTCAAGGTGCTGGGCAAAGGCAATAAAGAGCGCCTTATTCCCATCGCCCGGCATCTCGTGTTGCTGATACAATCGTACCTTCAGATGAAGAATGCAGCGTTACCGGAAAATCCGCATGAAAACCTTTTTCTGACAAATAAAGGACAACCCCTTTATCCTTCTTTTGTTTACAACTTAGTGAAGCGTAACTTGTCTTATGTGACGACGCTCGAACAACGCAGCCCTCATGTATTGCGGCATTCATTCGCCACACATTTGTCTAATAGCGGGGCTGATTTGAATGCCATCAAGGAATTGTTGGGGCATAGCAGTTTAGCCGCTACCCAAGTTTACACGCACAATTCTATTGAACGGCTGCGCAAGGTGTATGAACAGGCCCATCCAAAAGCAAAGTTACCACCGGTGCCGTGAGGCTCAATGCCCTGGACACAGAGCCTTCGCCACCCATTGAACCTATTTTTTTAACAGAAAAATTGAGAACCTATGAAAGTACACACAGAATCAGTTCAGTTCAAAGCTGACAAGAAGTTGCACGATTTCGTTCAAAAAAAGTTAGACAAGCTGGAGCTTTTTTTTGATCGCATTATTGACGCCGAAGTAAAACTTAGGCTCGAAAACGCTGGGCAGGTCAGAGACAAAATCACCGAGGTGAGGCTCAATGTTCCCGGACAGAGCCTGTTTGCC
>SCUG01000142.1 GCA_004297645.1 Saprospiraceae bacterium
CACCGTCCATCGCGGAAAGAGCACAGATTGTTAGGCTCGCTTTTGCCGTAAGCTGTTGTGGTTCAAACGGTAAGATTTGGTGTTATCTGAATTGTGCGTAGTTTTGCCACGCTAAATCCAAGCGAAACCTTCTTTAACGCTTGCCCTGCCAAAAATCTCTGAACGGAACCAACCTGACGACTTAGGAGCCTTTAACCTTCTATCCAAATTTGCAGACTCAGTCTATCATTACAACTGAATATCACAGACTACTACCATTTTATCAAACCTTTTAATTCTCTAACGATGTTGAAAAAATCATTTTCTAAAACTAAACCTGTTTGCAAGGTTACTTTCACCCTGCCCGTCGAAGCAGTTAAAGGTGGAAAGGACGTGCGTATCCTCGGCGACTTTAACCAATGGAGTTGGGAAAAAGGCGCCCAGATGGCAGCCGGCAAAACGGAATTCTCCGCCGCCGTTGAACTCGAAACCGGCAAGGATTACCAGTTTCGCTACCTCATTGACAACCACATTTGGGAAAATGACTGGCAAGCCGACCGCTACGAACCAGCTCAACCTGGCTCTTACAATTCAGTGGTCGCCCTGAAAACGCCCACTGCCACCAGTGAAAGCCCTGCTCCAAAACCGGCCGTCAAGAGTGCAGCGCCCAAAACCGCTGCAAAACCGGCAGAACCCATTGTCAAAAAAGCCGCCGCTGACAACCTCACACTGGTGGAAGGCATCGGCCCGAAAATCGCTGAACTGCTGGCCAATGCCGGTATAGTGACTTTTGCAGACCTCGCCAAAGCCAAAGTTGACACGCTCAAGCGTGTGCTCGACGCTGCCGGCAGCCGGTACAAAATGCACGACCCATCTACATGGACCGAGCAGGCTGCCCTTGCTGTTAAAGGCGAGTGGTCCAAACTTGAGAAGCTGCAAAAACAACTGAAAGGCGGCAAGAAATAAGAACCGGCAAACAGGCTTTTATCCTTTTCTTAAAAGAAATCGAAACGGCACTTCCGAAAGGGGGCGCCGTTTTTCTATTTTTAGCCAAAATATCAGACATGAAAAACCTGCTCATCCTATTTCTCTCTATGCTCCTTTTTTCCTGCCACCCTCTCAAAAACGTGGTGAAGGAAAATAACAGCATCCCTCTTTTCAACGGCAAAGACCTGAGCGGATGGGTCGTGAACGGCCGTGAAAAATGGTTCGTCGAAGACGGTGACCTCATCTGCGAAAGCGGCCCCTACAAGGAATATGGCTATTTGACCACCGATGCAAGTTTCAAAGATTTCGACCTGAGTTTGGAATTCAAACAGGAGTCGAACGGCAACAGTGGCGTCTTTTTCCGCTCTTCTATAGAAGGGGTGATCATCAGCGGCTGGCAGGCCGAGGTTGCGCCACCGGGCCACGATACCGGCGGCATTTACGAAAGCTATGGCCGCGGCTGGCTCATCAAACCAGCGGCGGCGTTAGACCATGTTTTGAAAGAAGGGGAATGGAACACGATGCGCGTCAAAGCCGTTGGTAGCCGGGTGACTACCTGGCTGAATGGCATCGAGATGATTACCCTCGACGATGAAAAAATCGGTCAGGCAGAAGGAAAGTTTGCCCTCCAAATCCACGACGGCGGTGGGATAAAAGTGCGCTGGCGCAACATCAGGGTGAAGGTACTTTGAGGAGGTTTAGGAGGTTTAGTTACTACACCTGCTAAACCTCCTCCACCTCTTCCATTCATTCCGGCGAATACGAGCACCCTGATTTTTTCCCCTTGGTAAACATGTTGAACAGCGGGATGTCCACCGAGGCCATGATGCCGAAGCGCCAGCCGTTCGTCTCGTCGAACTCATAACCGGCGCTCGTCACTTTGCGCAGGCTGGGGCCGCGTTGCATGAACAATCCCACCGAGCCGGGGAACTTGGGCAGGCCGTAGATAAAAGCTGCACCCGGAGCGAAAAGGTTGCTGAAATTGAGCGACGGCAGGTCGTTTACCGCGTCGTTGTTGGTGAACCTGAAGGCAGTGAAGGCGCCGATGTCCACCACGCTCAGATAATAAGTGTAGGAACCGGGGCTATGCCCGGCGTCGCTCTTTCCGCCCCAACTGAAGGCCACGCCGATGGGCGCTCCCATGCCGGCATTCAGGCCGGTTTTATCTTTGCTGTCGAGTTTGCTGAGCGTTTCCACGCCGGCGTTGAAGCCGACATAGGAGCCGATGGAGAGGTTGAACGGGTAGTGTTTTTTGATGTAAGAACTGCCGCGGGGCAGTGCAAAAGCTTCCATGACGGCGGCCACATCGTTGGAGTTGCGGCTTTCGCTGATGGCCGCCATGAATGCCCCGTAGCGCAACAGGGGGCAGCTAAAATCTTTCTCCGGCAATATCAATTCGTTCACCAAAAGGCCTGCATGCACAATGGCATTGGAGTAATGCTTGCGCCGGACATCGAGGGTGATAGAAGAAATGCGGCCCAGAACGAAGGTCACTTCTTCCAGTTTTTGCTGCAAGACGGAGTCTTTTTGGGATACCACAGCGACGAACTTTCCGGTGGTCTTAATCAAATCCAGCGCCACCTGTGTGTAGTCGAAATACTCGTAATAAAGCAGTGAGTCGTTTTGCTGATACTCACCGGTATGGATGCGTTGGGTCACGCCGTGCAGGTCTTCGCCCAATTCGATGAAGGCGTTCAGGGTCGTGAGGAATTCATCGGCATTTTGTGTGCTGAAGGTGTCGGCAACTTTCAGGCTGCCGAAGGAGGTGTTTTTGGTTTTTTCATAAACGAGGCCAAGGTAAAAGTCGAGCACCAGCCTGTCTTTGAGCATTTTTCTAAATTGCACCGGGGCCACCCAGAGCCTGTCGTCGAAGCCGTCGCCTTCGACAGATTCGGAGATGAGGTAAAGCAGCCGCATGGCCGATTTCACTTTGGTGATGGCCTGTGGTTCTGTCGTGCTGTTGAAGTTTTGAAAGGCCGCATCCCGTCCGAGGTAGGTGATAATTTCTTTCAGGGAAGCCTTGCCAGCGAGCATTTCGGTAGCTTTGAAAAGGGCAGAGATGTAATTCACCGGGGTGTCTTCTTTCAAAACCTCCACCTTGTTATTGGTGAGCAATTCATCGAGGTTGTTGTGCAGCCGTTTCAGGTCGGAGATGAAAGCTTCGCGCATGCTATCTATGTAGGCGTTGAAATTGTAGATCTGGTCGCCGATGCCAAGTAAGATCATACGGGTGCCGGGGAAGAGGATTTCAAGTTCGTCGTTGCTGGCGAGGACTTCCCGGAATTCTTCAAAAAAGGCCACCGTTAATTCTTCTTTTGTGCGCTTCACCAAGAATTTGGCGACGCCGTCGGCTAACACTGCCACGCTGATACCCGGCGAGGCGGTACCGAGCGCGCCGAGGGCCGATTTGTTTGTAATCGCCGACTCGGCGGCCATTTTCAAGGCCGTCTCACTCGCCACATCGTTTACGCCAACGGGCAACTGGTATTTTTCAAAAAAAGGATTTTCGTTGTAGGACGAGATGATGTTGTTGGCCGTGGGTGCAGGCGTAGGCCCCCAGATGGTGTCGTAATGGCGGTACAATATATCGAGGAACCGGCCGAGGTCGAGCAACGTGGTGTCGGCCGCATCGGTGCGGGTCAGAGGCTTAAAACTGTTGCCATTCCGGCGATACAGCCCGGCCAGCTCGAAGGCATCCTGATAGGCGCTTTGCGCAAATACTTGCAGGCCAAAAAATAGCGGAAAAACGAGGGTTATTATTTTTTTCATAACAGGCTGGATTTCTGAATTCGGGTTATGGGTAATCAACTTAGTCATTTTTCAGGGTCTCAATTTTTTCAATGGCTGCCACGGGGTTGATGATACCGCAGCCATACAAATTGCTTTGGCAACGAGTGGCATTGGGGAAATTGAAAGTCGCTGTGCCCCGCAGCAAAGTAGCCACTTGAGCCGGAGTCATCTCCATATCCCGGTTTTTCAGCGCCGAGAGTACGAGCGCCACGGCGCCACTGGCGAAAGCGGCGGCGGCGCTCGTCCGGCTAAAACTGCCGAAGGTGCCGCCACCCTGTTCTGTCGTGCGCAGGTTGTTTCCGGGCGCCACTAAGTCAATGCAACTGTTCATGCCCGACTCCGGGTGGAGGGTGAGGTCTTCTTTCAGCGCACCGATGGCCAGTACATTGGAGAACCCGGCGGGGAAGCGCGTGACCATTTCGCGGCGCCGCGAGAAATCGTTGCCTACGGCAGCCACTACGATTCTTCCCTTTTCTTCGGCATGGTCCACGGCTGCTTTGAGCGCCTGAAAATCCGCCACAGGCTCGTTTTCTTCAAAAATTTCTAAGCTGATGGAAATAACTTGCACCACTGGCCGCACGGCTATCAGCCACTCAATGCCTTCGGCCACAGATTTAGCTGTGACGGCCACCTTGCCATAGGCGAGGCCGGCATCGGGGGCCACCCCGAAAACTTCGGTGCCGTCAGCGGCAACGACGCCGCTGCAATAGGTGCCGTGGTGGTGAGGCACCACTTTGTCTGAAAATACTTTCTGTGATTTTGGGAAAATATGCAGGCCTGGGTGGCTGGGAATATCGCTGGCATCGAGTACGCCAACGCGTATGCCTTCACCTGTGATTTGGCGCTGCCGCCATAATTTTTGGAATATTTCCAATTTTACAACTCCCCAGTTTAGGCGGACATCCGTAGTTTGCAGTTGGCTGGCATCCATGATTTAAGTTTGAAAATTGAGAGAAGGTGTTTGCATCGCCACCTTATAAGTGGTGGCATATTTCCGGGTTTTGGCCGGATTAGTAAGGCTCTAAAATAGCGGAATTATTGGAAATGGGAAGAAATGAAAAAAAAAATCCCGGACATCAGGGATGCCCGGGACGGTGCGTGTGTCAGTTCGTGTGGGTGTTTAAAATGATGGAGATTACTTCTGCATTCTGTATTCGATGTAATTGCCGGGAGGCGCCAGCCGGATAGCTATTTTATAATAACCCGGCGTTAGCCAGACACCGTCCGGGGCCGAAGGCGTGCCGCAGATACCCTGGCAGGCCTGCGAGGAATAATGCAGTTTGCTGTCAATGGTGCCCACCGACTCCACGAGCGCATATTTATATTGCTCGCCGAGGTCGCTGTACCGGAAGTAACCGGCCGTAGTACTGCCCTTTTTAAGGTCGCCAACTTCAACCTGATTGACGATTAACTGGTTGATGTTTTTGCCCGTTTGGTTGACGAATTTGATGTAAATGCCATCGGCAGGCGGCAGGTTTTCCTTTTGGCAGCCAAGGCTCAATATGAGAGGTGCAAACAAAACTAACAGGAGAATCTTTTTCATAAAAATCTGGTGTTTTTTTGATGCTGCAAGTTAGGAGGGATTGATGGCGGCAGGTTGTCTTGGTCTGGACAAAGCGGAGAGTAAGGCAGCGAAAGCCGTGGTTAATGCCGGGCTGGAAAGGCCAAAACCCCACTGCCGGCCTTCGTGGAAGTGTTGTGCGTCCCAGACTGGACATATTCCGTATCCCCTCATAAATTAATGGTAAGTAACGTGCGCAAAATAAGATCTGTGTTTTTTCGGCGGCGAAGCCGCCGAAAAAACACACCCTTGTTCTTTTTGAGGCCGCCTCCGGCGGCCCCAAAAAGAACATCTAATTTCGAACACGTTACTATACTTTTGAACGCCAGGTTTTGTCCATTTTACATTTGCTATTAAACTTTAGCCACCCGGGTAATCGGGATGCAGCCAGAACCAAATAGGCTTAGTACAAATAGTGAGGGCAATGAA
>SCUG01000143.1 GCA_004297645.1 Saprospiraceae bacterium
AAAAGGTGCTGAAAACCGCCAAAGCCAGCCCCGCACCACTCAGCTTTTTCGATGGCGTTATTCACATGGGCCCCATCGTGGTACTGCGGGGCACCCAAGTGGCAAAGGATTATTACGAAAAACTTTTGGCTGAAATGGAAGCGAACGTTGCCGAAGGCAAAGGCATCGTCGAACGCGAAACCGCCCGCATCTTTTGGGACGGCATGCCCATTTGGGGGAAAATCCGCTCGCTCTCCGATTTGTTTTTGCAAAACAACAGCCCGGTGGTGGCCTCCACCTATTGCAATAGCTGGATATTCGACGACTTCGACGAGCGCCACCCGTTCGAGTCCTCGGCACTGGCTTACACCGAAATTTTTATCAACCGCAGCGAGCAGGTGAAGATGGATTTTCTGAAAAAATGGATGGAAGAATACCGCATCAGCGGCGTCATTTTCCACGACTCAAAAACCTGTTTCAATAATTCCAATTCCCGCTTCGGCATGCACTTGCAGCTCAAGCAAGAAACCGGTGTCCCCACGCTGGTGGTGGAGGGCGACCTCTGCGACCTGCGCTTCTTTTCCGAGGGGCAGACCATCACCAAAATCGAAACTTTCATCGAGCAGATTGAAAGCCGGACGATGGCAGGGTATGGCGGGCGATAGCGTTAGTGTTTGACTTTCCATGTTTTTAAAAACTTGGAAAGTCTGCCTTCTTGGCAAAATAGCAAACAATGGCAAAACTGAAAAAAATACCGGCACCACTACCCCACCGCATCGCCATCGCCGGCTTGGGGCCGGTGGGAATGATACTGGCGGTGCATTTGCAGGAGGCTGGGTGCGAGGTAGGCATTTGCGACAGCGACAAAATAAAAATCAACCTCATCCGCAAAGAAGGGGTAAAGCTGGAAGGCGTGTGCTCCAAAGCCTGTTTTTTCAAAAATGTGTTTGCGGGCATCGAAGAAATGGCGGCATTCGGGCCTGATTTGGTGATCACCTCGCTCAAAACCTACCACACGGCGAACGCCATTCCGGCACTGGCGGCACTCAACCGGGAAGCCGTAACTTTCATCAGCGCTCAAAATGGCATTGACACGGAGTACATCCTGGCCAATGCTTTCGGCGAATCTAAGGTGCTGCGCATGGTCATCAACTTCGCCGGAAATCTCAACGCTCCGAATGTGGTGAAGGTCACCTTTTTCAACCCGCCCAATTACCTCGCCTCCATTGACGACAGCCGCACCGCTGTGGCAGAACTTTTGGCTTCGTATCTCAACAAAGTGGACCTCCAGACAAAGGTCATCACTTCGTTTGAACTGTTGCGCCGGAGCTGGGAAAAGGCCATCCTCAATGCTTCCCTCAGTCCCCTGTGCGGCATCGGCAGGCTCACCATGAAAGAAGCGATGGACATGCCCAACACCGTGGAAATCATCGAGCAGGTCATCGAAGAAGCAGTGGAAGTGGCAGCCGCAGAGAAGATTCAATTCGAAGACGACTTCGTCAGAAAATGCCTGCGCTACCTCAGAAAGGCGGGCGACCACTTCCCCTCTCTCGCCGTGGACCTCATCAACAACCGCCCTACGGAGATTGATTATTTCAACGGAAAAATAGTGGAGTACGGCCGCAAGCACTACATCCGCACCTCGCTCAACCTCGTCTTCACCAACATGGTGCGGGCCATGACCCACAAGAGCCTCGCCGCTTCGATAGCCGGCGATGCCGGCCTTGTAAAATTGCAGAACAACGCCTCGAAAAGAACAAAAGTCACAGGTGGCCCCTGCTTCCTCGGCATAGACCTCGGCTCGGCATACACCAAATTCACGGTGATAGACCAAGATGGCAACGTCGTCTTCCTGTCAGCGCACCGCACCCTGAACCGGGAGCGCATCGCCATGTCGCACGTCTCGCAGACAATCCGGGAGGAGTACAACATCGCTTACAGTTGCGCCACCGGTTACGGCCGCAAGAGTTTTTCGGATACCGACATCGTAAAAACCGAAATTTACTGCGCCGCCAAAGGCGTCTCGCAATACTTCGCCGGGGCAAAGACCATCATAGACATCGGTGGCGAAGACATCAAAACCATCCATTGCGACGAACACGGCCAGGTGGAGAATTTCTACCTCAACGACAAATGCGCCGCCGGCACCGGCTCCTTTCTAACCGAAATTGCGGAGCGGGCGGACATCCCCATCGGCGAGATGAGCAACCTCGCTTCCAAGTCTAACTTCGGCAAAGAACTGAACAGCTTCTGCACCGTCTTCGCCAAAACGGAGATCATGAAATGGATGTTCGAGGGCATCCCCGTAGAAGACACGGCGAAGGGCATCTACCTCTCCATCGCCAACCGGGTCGCCAAGATGCGGCTGGCGCCGGGTGTGCCCATGTTCATGATTGGCGGCGTCATCGCCCACCATCCTTATCTGAAAACGATTTTGGAGGAACGGCTGAAATGCCCCATTCAAATCATCGAGAAGCCGCAGCACGTGGTGAGTTTTGGGGCGGCGGTGTTGGCGAGGGAGGGGTTTTTGAACCGGGAGGTGAAAGAAGATATAGCTCTGCCGTTGGAATCGGTGGGGAGAGTTTTACATTTGCCTGGAAACGGATAAGCGAAGACGCAGGGCGGGTTTGCTTTTTGTTTTAGGGATGGCGGAGTTTGGGTAACAAAAAAATAAAAACGATAAAATGAATCTGGAAAATTGTTTACAAATTATAGACTTATCCTTGAAAAGGAATAGGCGGCCTTACCGCAGTGATAATATTTGTTGTCGGTTTTAGAAGATATAATAAAGAGCAAAAATGGAAAAGGAAAGAGTTCGTGGCAAAAGAAATGAAAGAATTCTATGAGAATAAAATGAACCAAAATGCAATGCTAATGCTGGATTGGGATACAAGGAATATTGAATTATATCCAGACCATCCAGATTATGAAAAAAGGAACGCAATAATAGGAAGGAAAGAGTTAGAACGAGCATTGTTGCCACATCATAAATTACCGTTCAAATTTAATAAGGATGAAACAATAATTAGAGATACGTTTGACCATTTTTTGATGAGCCTCACAAGATTTGAGCATTTTATTGAAACTGAAATCGTAACGCAATAAGATTTCAAGCCTTATCTACATTATTGGCTAGATACAATTGCTGAAGATTTGCCTGAAAGACCAAGGAATGCACTTCACCATTACATAATAGCATATGAATATGCTGGAGTGATAAGTTTAGTAAATCGTTTTGGAAAAGAAATTAAGCCTACGATAGCACTTGAAAAAATTATAGGTGAAATAAATGAAAAAACATAGAAACCACGAATAATATACTCAATCCATTCCGACGACATCCGCCTTGAAGGGGGATGAAGTGACGGCGTGACTCCAAGCCACGCCGTCACAAAGCCCAAACCCTCCTTGAAAATTGCAAACTCCACTTTGCAATTTTCAAGGATGAATTTCCAGTTAAAGCGATAAGCATGAAGGAGAAAAAAGAAAATATAGAGGTTCAAGGTTTCAAAATCTCTTTTGTCAAAGAGACCGGATTTATCTCGCTGACCGACCTGGCAAGAAAATCGGAAAGAGACCCCACGGAAGTTGTTCGGGATTGGTTTAGAAACAGCGAAACCTTGCTTTTTCTTCAAACCTGGGAAGTGATTCACAACCCCAATTTTAAAGTGTGGGAGATGACACACTTTAGACTTCAAGTCCTCGACAAAACCAGGTCGCTGGGCTTTCAGCGATACACGCAGGAAACCCTTGCCATTGGGTTGGTTTCCGTCTCCGGCAGGTACGGCGGCACTTTCGCTCACCCCG
>SCUG01000144.1 GCA_004297645.1 Saprospiraceae bacterium
TTCAAAACCCTGCCGCTCGAAAAGACTGCGTAATTTTGGAAAACTCCCATTAATTTATGAGGGGATACAATTATTTCAATAGCTAGTAACGTGCGCAAAATAAGACGTGTGTTTTTTCGAACACGTTACTTATTAACCTGGGTAACTTTAAAATCAAGATATCATGGCTGAAATGAATGTTGCGACTGCCCCGGCGGTGGTGAAGGAAAAGGAAGAATGGTTCGGCAAAAAGGAACGAAAACTGCTCATTGACCCGATTAATGACATCAATCCTGTAACCGTCCAAATTCTGGGCGTGTGCTCGGCACTTGCCGTCACAACGATGGTCAAGCCGGCACTCATCATGGCTATTTCGGTCACGCTGGTCACGGGGTTCTCCAACCTCGTCATCTCTCTCATCCGCAAGGGCATCCCCAAGCAAATACGGATGATAGTTCAATTGGTCGTTATCGCCTTCTTAGTGACGGTGGTCGAACAACTGCTCAAAGCTTTCAACTACGAGATTTGGAAGCAACTTTCGGTGTTCATCGGGTTGATTATCACCAACTGCATCGTCATGGGCCGTCTCGAAGCTTATGCCATGGCCAACAAGCCCTGGCGCTCCTTCCTCGACGGCATCGGCAACGGCGCAGGCTACGGCATGATTCTCATCGTCCTCTCGGTCATCAGGGAACTGACTGGCAAAGGCTCACTTGCCGGCTACAAAATCATCGGCTCAACCACGGACTATTTCATTAATACACAAACCAACCCTTTCTTTGGCTGGTATGTGCCCAACGGCCTGATGGTGCTGCCCGCTTCCGCCCTTTTTATCGTCGGCATCATCATCTGGATTCAGCGTAGCCGCAACCTCAAACTCATTGACGTTTCTTAATTTGTTGAATCGTTGAGTGGCCCCAGGGTCATTCAATCAGGTAACCATTCATACCATAAAACTTAAAAAAAATGGGCGACTTAGTAAGTATCTTCTTCAAATCCGCCTTCATCGAAAACATGGTGCTGGCCTATTTTATCGGCATGTGCTCCTTTCTGGCGGTTTCCAAATCGGTGAAAACAGCGGTTGGCCTTGGTGGCGCCGTCATCTTTGTGCTGGCTATCACCGTGCCGCTTAACTGGCTCATTAGTGAACCGATACTCGGCGCAAACGGCATCTTCGGTACTGACCTTACTTTCCTTCGTTTCATCCTGTTCATCGCCACCATCGCTGCTTCCGTACAGTTGGTGGAAATGGTGGTGGAAAAATATTCCCCGGCGCTGTACAATGCCCTGGGCATTTTCCTGCCGCTCATTACGGTGAACTGCGCCATTCTCGCCGCCGCCCTGTTTTTTGTGGCACGTGAATATAACTTTGCCGAAGCGACAGTTTATGGGTTAGGTTCCGGAATCGGTTGGGCCTTCGCCATTATTATCATGGCGGCCATCCGGGAAAAAATCAGGTATTCCAACATTCCTGCTCCACTGAGGGGCCTCGGCATTGCCTTCATCCTGACCGGCCTGATGGGCATGGCTTTTATGAGTCTGATGGGTATCAACCCAGCGAATTACATGCATTAGTTAATGATGAATGATGAAGGATGAATGGGAAATTCATCCTTCATCATTCTTAATTCACAGTGAAATGATTCTTCTGTTCGATGTAATGTTTGTGGTGGACGGAGCAGTAGCCTTTACGGCTATTATTCTCATCCTCACTTTCGGTTTGATCATAGCGCAAACTAAATTAGTACCACAGGGCGACGTCAAAATCTACATCAATGGTGATGACGAAAAACCATTGATAGTGAAACCTGGAAGTTCTCTGCTCTCCACCCTTTCCAATGAGAATGTGTTTCTCCCATCCGCCTGCGGCGGAGGTGGAACCTGTGGCATGTGCCGCTGCCAGGTGAACGACGGCGGTGGTGACGTGCTGCCCACAGAAATGAACCACCTGAGCCGCAAAGAAGCCGCTGAGCACATGCGCTTGGCCTGCCAGGTAAAGGTGCGCCAAGACATGAAAATCAGGGTGCCCGAAGAAGTCTTCGGCATCAAAAAATGGGAGTGCGAGGTGGTTTCTAACTACAACGTGGCCACCTTCATCAAAGAATTTGTGGTGCGGCTGCCGGAGGGTGAAACTTTGGACTTCGAGTCGGGGGGCTACGTGCAGATTGACGTGCCCGTCATCGAATGCAAATTCGCGGACATCGACATTACGGCCCACCCCCGCATGACCGATAAGAAGCCCGATGAGTACAAACCCGATTGGGATAAGTTTAAACTGTGGGGTCTTGTGATGAAAAACGAGGAGCCTCAGTTCCGGGCATATTCCATGGCCAACCATCCCGCCGAAGGCAATATTGTGATGCTCAACATCCGCATCGCCACGCCACCTTTCGACCGGGCTGCAGGCGGATGGATGCACGTGAATCCAGGCATTTGCTCCAGCTACGTCTTCACCCGCAAGCCGGGCGACAAGGTCACCATCTCAGGCCCCTACGGCGAGTTTTTCATCAAACCCACCAAAAAGGAAATGGTGTACATCGGCGGTGGCGCCGGCATGGCTCCGTTGCGCTCGCACATCTTCCACCTCTTCCACACCCTGAAAACAAAGGACCGGAAGGTGAGCTATTGGTACGGTGGCCGTTCGACAAGAGAGTTGTTTTACACCGAAGATTTCCGTGAAATTGAAAAGAAATTTGACAACTTTTCCTACCACATTGCTCTTTCAGAGCCTATGCCGGAAGACAACTGGACCGGCCCTACCGGGTTTATCCACAACGTGGTTTTCGAAAATTATTTGAAAAACCACCCGGAGCCGGAAGAAATCGAATACTACCTCTGCGGCCCGCCGCTCATGCTTTCTGCCGTTCAGAAAATGCTCAGCGACCTCGGCGTGCCCGAAGAGAACATCGCTTTCGACGACTTTGGAAGTTAAAAATTGGGAAAATTTTAAAAGTTGAAATAGGGTTTCCCTGCATGGTTCAGGGGAACCTTTTTTTGCAACTGTTGGGCAGCTTTTCGGCGTTTTCCTTATTTTTGAAAAAAACGCAAATGCACACGGTCAAGCTAAAACAAGTGGAAGGTTTTACGGATGAGATGTTTTACGAGTTTTGCCAGCTCAATGATGATTTGAAATTCGAGCGTGACAAACACGGAACCATCTATGTCATGGAGCCAACGGGTTCGGAGTCAGGTAATTTCAATGCTGATTTTATTATTGATGTTGGAAATTGGAATAGAAAATCCAGGATGGGGTATGTCTTCGACTCCTCCGCCGGTTTTACGCTCCCCAACACCGCCGTCCGCTCCCCCGATATTTCCTGGATTTCCAAAGAAAGGTGGGAGGCTTTGCCAACTGAAGCGAAAAAAAAATTCGCCCCCATCTGCCCCGACTTTATCATCGAAATCCGCTCAGAATCGGACTCGCTTTCGGAGCTGAAAAATAAGATGGAGGAATACATGGAAAACGGCTGCCATCTCGGCTGGCTCATTGACCGTACCGGGCAAAAAGTGTTCATCTACCGGCAAGGAAAGCCAGTGGAAATGACCTATTCTCTGGACGTTGTTTTATCCGGCGAAGATGTATTACCCGGATTCGAGCTGAACCTGAAAACCCTTGGCTCCTGACTTTTTTTGAATAGAAAAAGCATAGGCCCGGCAGGATGGTTTCCCTGCCGGGCTTTTGCTTGTGCGCTACGCATACCATATAACTTGAGGGTTGAAGCATCATGTTCAGTGAGGCTGTCATAGTCATAAAAAGTTACCGTGTAAGAATGGTCTAATTCAGTCAGCGTGTAGTTGACGGGGAAACTGACTTTGCCGTTTGAAGAGGCGTTCTCGGCACGACTCTTTGGATTTGAATATAAAATGCTTCCGTCGTCGTCATTCAGCAGCACGACATAAATATCTGGGAGCAGCCCTGCCATACGGTTGTCCCAATCCCTTCCCGGCGGTTTCTGTGCAGGAAAGGATTTCAGCGTTGCCCTTTTGATGAGCAGTCGGTCGAACGATTCGGATGTTTGGCTACCCTGTCCCGATACCGGGCCGCAGGCGGATTGGCTCAGGAAGGACAAGCAGATGGTGAGGATAAATAAGCCGGTCATAATGGTTGCTTTTTTCATGTTGAGGAAATGGTTTTCCGATAGATTAGGGCTAACTGCCTTTTAACATTTGGATGAGATACTTCTCCATCATTTCCACCTGCACCATTTTCTCCAACACTTCATCCGGGATGGCAATGCCAAAGGTTTCCTCCGCATTCATGATGGCTTCCACCGCATCGAGCGAATCCATACCGAGGTCTTTGTCGAAGTAATGATGAGGCTCTATTTTCTTTGCCGGGATGCCAGAAGACTCCGACAGTATCTTCCGCACGGTTTTGCGGATTTGTTTTTTGGTCCAGGTCTTCTGCTGTTCCGGTTGGGGTGATACAGGGGACTCTGGGACTGTGCGCTCGCAGGGGCTAAAGCTGCGAGGGCAGCGGCGGCGGGGAGGAGGAGGAGTTTTTGGATTTGCATGATGAAAGCTATTTGATGAATATGCGTGAAAACGAGGTTCGAATTGGGCTATGTTTTTTCCAAATGCAGTTCCGTTCCCGCCATAAAATATTGATGAAATTTCTGCTTGTACCAATTATATTCTTCAGGATACCAGGCATAATCGAACCGCAGATATAGCGAGTGAACTTGTGTGTCGTTGCGAAAAGGGTAAATCTTCACGAAACATACTTTTGCGCCGTTTTTCAATTCAACCAGCACGATTTTCTCATCCACCGGAAAGTCCAGCTCTTTCAGCCCGATTTTTATGTTTCGTTGGGCTGCTTCTTCCCTTGCTTTTAATTGCGAAACAAGCTTCATTACCGATTTTGACTTTTCTTTCTGAAATTCAATGGCATAGTTCGTTTCCCTGCTGAAATGGTATTTAAAAGCGACAGAATTGACCTTTACGACCAATATTTCCAAACCGTCCAATTCTTTCATTTCTTTGAAATGGCTTTCAATATGAACCGTAGTCATGTACAAACTGACTCCGCTTACCATGATATGCTTGACATCGCTCCTGTTTTCCCGAATAAATTCATACGGTTCATTTTCTGCCGATTTAAAAAGGCTGCCGGTTTTTCCCGGAAAACAGGAAGGAGCGTCGTTGCCTTTTTCTCGTGCGGCGTAGCTGGCTGCTTGGAGGGTTTTTCCTGCCGATGGTTTTATTGCAAAGAAAGTCCCCAATACCGAGCTGAAGGCAGTAATTACTGCCACAATAATACCGCCTCTGAAGTTCAGCCTCGCTAATTTTAAATCCGTACTCGGTTCTGTTGCCATGGAAACAGGGCTTTATTATCGGACTCGAATGTTTGAAAGGTTTGCGTAAAGTTGCGCCTTCATATTCTGCACTACGGATTCATATTCATAACTGCCATGAATAGTCGCCGTAAAGTTTTCGTTGAGCCTCGCCCGGCAGTATTCAATTACATTTTCCACACTTCCGAAAATCCTGGTGTTTTCAGTGCTGTCGTTTGTGATTTCAATGGTTGGTTTTGCCATTTTCTTTTTTAATTGCGTTGAATTAAATTTGAACCATCAATTGCCTATATCAACCATCCCAAGCCCACTCGTCACGTTTGGGTCTAATTCGAGATGACCGGTGAGCCTGCATCGCTCTATCTTTTTCGGATGAAACTTTTGTCTTTTCACTCCGCATTGTGGGCAGGTACTGGCAATAGTGTAAATTCTCAAAATATCAACTCCTGAAACCTCTTCCTGAACTCAATCGGTCTTTTGATGTGCTTGAACTCTTCTTTCGTGCCTCCGGTGCCGATAATGATAATATCACCATAGCTCAAGAGACGGCCTAAAATGGTTTGGTTGACGTTTACGCTTTCAATCTTGCTGAGATTCATCTCAAAGGTCTTCCTCTTAATCCACCCTGTTTTATTGACTACCCGTTTGTTAGTGATGGCAAATTCCGTAGTCCAACGTTGGATGACAGGCGCAAGAAACAAAGAGAGCAAGGCTTTCCTTGTAAAGAAAATTATCCAATGAAGTTCTGCCCAGTACTCAACCTGTTCGCCCTTTATCAAATGAGTTGTGATGTATTGGGCCATCCTATGATTATTTGAAGAAGCATTTGATGAAGTCGAAGAAACCAACTATTCGCTCAAATTCCCCATGCGAAATCACGAGGAATCAAAGATTAGGGTTTTGCAGAGACGGCTATAGTAGTCGGGCAAAGCGTTAGACCAGTAACCAAGCTGGTTGCATTTACAGTAACAAGCCCCGTAACATTCCCTGTAAATTTGGTACGGTCAATACTCACAGTTATGGAATAGGGCTGCCCAATTCCTAAATTTCCATTTGATGGATAAACTGCTATCCAACTTCTGTCAGTAGAGGTGTAAAATACGAACGGCTCATTTGAGAAATTCGCCAACGTTGAAGTCATCTCTGACATAGAAGTGCCAAAATCCAAATTCGCTGGTGTTGCATAAGGTAGGCATGTTAATTTTAAGTCCACCTGTTTGTCAGGGTCACAAGCACTTATTTGAATACTTTCATTGTTTCCTGCGAAACCGGCTTTTTGAACTTGAACTTGATGAGTGCCAGCCAGCAGGTTCTTTATAAAATATTTGCCATCACTTCCTGAAACGGCAGAACCCTGTCCGCCAGATAGTGTTATTTCTGCTCCTTGAATTGGAGCGCCGGTAGAAGTGTTTGTAACTGTGCCGAAAATACCGTCACCTCTATTATTACAAGGTGGAGTGTTGTGATCTGGGCAACCATAAACGACAAGCAGAAATACACAAGAAAACAAGATGGAGAAGAACTGATTTTTCATGGTAAAAAAATTAAAGTCGTTAAGTTTAAATAGTCATCATTGTTGAATTTTTCCCGCAATCACGCCCCCTCCCGCCATCCCTCCTTCAAAATCCCCCTCAAATCCAGAAACCCGCTCCCATAATTTAACCTCGAACGTATTCTCCCTCCAGCACCCGCATTTCTCCAAATACCCTCAAAGAAGTCCACAAATTAGCCCCATCATCCAATGCAAAACCCAGCCGCCCACCAACGAGCCTACACCGCCCATGAAACCCATGCTGAGAACCATGAAAGGGAAAATAGCCAGGGCTAAGCGGTGAGTTAAAAACCGAAAGAGCCACGCCGGCCAAAGCATCTGCCATGGTGATGAGATAGAAACTTCGTCCGCTATCCGGCCCTTTTCATGCTTGGATTTCGGGTAATTCATGGTCATATCCGATTGCGTAGCCAGTTTACCCTTACCTTGTTTCCCTAATTTGACTAAAATTGAAATGTCCAATCAAGTCCATACGATAGCAAGACAAGTCATGGCCCTGCTTTGCCTGTTGGTAACTCCGGTACTGGCGCAGCAGCCATTCCAATACAGGTACACTACCGACAATGCCCGGTTGCCCAGCCTGGAAGTGACAGGTGTTGGTTTCGCCAAAGACGGAGCGACATGGGTGGAATACAGCAGCGGTGAATATTTGTCCCGTTTCGACGGCGTGAATTGGACACATTATCATCTCCCGAGTCATAGGTTGCCCGTACGCCTGCACTTTTTTGGAAGCAACGGGCAGGGCGATTGGTTCAGTTCGGACTTCGACCAAGAGGTGTGGGTGGCCTGCTTTTCAAAAAACGGGGGATGGGAAAAACCCATCAAAGCGCCTGGTTTGGCTGTTTGGATGGATGAAAAAACGGGCCGGCCTATGGCAATGGATATAGGTTTTGCCACCTACGGCTATGACCCTGAAAAGAAGGATTTCATCCCTTCCACACCGCCTGTTTTCAAACCCATTGACCCAACAGAACGTAACGCAGGTGGCATTATCACTGCCCGCAACGGAGTTTCCTATTTGGTAGTGAAAAAAGCGCCCGGTGAAAAACGGTACATCCGTTGGGGCGATGGGTTCAGGCATATCATGGGATTGGACGACCCGGACTTTCAGGCTGCTTCTATATCCGGGAATGAGGTCAGGGGGATTATCGAAAAAGACGGGGAAATTTACTGGTTTGCCGGAAACCGGTACATCCCACTGAAAGCCACGCTGCCGAATGGCCGGGAAGGGCATATTTTACAAAGAGTAACACTCAGCTATTGGGGACAAAAAGTATCCCGTTACTCCTGCCAGGGGCTGGTGGTGGAAGACCCGGCCACCAATACCCGCTACCTGTTCGACGTGGACACGCTCGGCCAGTCCCACTTGTTGTTGGGCCATATTGAAAGCAACTACTTCGGTTTTTTTACCCAGGACGCAACCGGCAATTGGTGGTATGGCACAACGGGAGGGTTGTTGCGGACGGACCAGTCGCTTTTGGTTTTTGAAGAAAGTAATCCCGAAATGGTCAGCGGCCTGCACGCCATCGGGGAGGACGACCGGGGCAGGATATGGATGGGAGGCTACAATGGACAGGGCGGATTCACGGTCTTTGACTGGAGCAAACTGAAAAGGCGGAACACTGGCAAGGGGGCGCTTGCAGTCCTGCCCGGCTCTTTCAGAAGCCCGTCCGGGACACTGTACTTTTTTGCCCAAGTGAAGCATGGACTTTATGCTGTACGGGACGGCCAACTTATTAACCTGAAAATACCCGCACCGGGGGAACATGCTTTCATGGGCTTTTATTTTCAAACACTGTCAAATGGCAAAATCGGGCTGGGCCTGTCCGGCATCGGACTGGGCATTGCGACTGAAAAAGACGGCCTGATTGATTCCGTTTATTTCGTCGGCAAGGAGAAAGGCCTGCTGCTCATCAATGTGCTCACCATCACGGAAGACCAGGCAGGTCGGCTGTGGATGGGGCGTACCTCACAGGGCCTTGCGATGTATGACCCCCACCGGGACACTGCTTTTACCTGGCTGCGGTCGCCGGAAATGCCCAACAGTCTCGGCGCCATCAGTTCCTGCCTCGACGAAGAAGGTACGCTTTGGCTCGGCGCCAACAACGGGATTTACCAGTTGCCGAAGGCCCATTTGTTCGATGCGGAAAAGGGCAGCATTTTTCAATACCTCCGAAAATTCCCCCTTCCCGGCAGGGATACCAGTGCGGTTGTTTTCCTGAAAAACTTAGACAATTACATGGTGGCCGGCACGGCCCTGGCTGTGTATTTTATTGATAAAAAATACAAAGGCAACAGGCCCCGTATTTTCACTTTGCAATATGGCAGTGACATCCCCGGCAGTGGTTCTGAGCAAAATGCCGTGCTGCCAGACAGCAAAGGCGGTCTTTGGATTGGTACACAGGAAGGCGCGGTTCGATTAGACCTGCAAAACCTGCACTTTGACACTTCCGCTACGGATACGGAAATACGCTTAGACCTTTTCATGGCGGGGGGAGAGATTCTTCCTGTCGGGGACCACGAAATTGGGAAACTGCCCCTGAGCAAAAGAAATATTGAACTGAAATTTTCTGCGTCCGGCAGCCCCTATCCCTATCTGAAGGGCGACCTGTTGTTCGATGTGGCAGTCGTGAAATCAAATGGCGACACGTTTCAATACTTCACCGACAGTTGGGAGCGGCAGTACGACTTCATTTATTTACCCCCTGACAGCTATTCGCTGCATATCACAGCCTACAAGCACAATGTCGTTGCAGCCCATGCAACTTACCAGTTTGTTGTGCCGAGGACTTTTAATGAAAAGCCGTTGTTTTGGATAATTCTTGTTTCATTCGTACTTGCCATCCCTTTTGCATGGTTCTACCAAAAAAAACACTACGAAGCGAAAATGGAAAAATCCAAACGGGAACAAGACGGGCTTAAAGTCAGGGCGCTGGCCAATTTTTTCCACCCGCATTTTATCAATAACACCTTGAACTGGATGCAGACCAAATACCGCAAGGACGAAGACACTGCAAAATTGATAGGAGGGCTAAGGAACAATGTCAAAATACTTTACGATAATACCCAGAGCGGCAAAGTATTCCATTCCCTCGACAAGGAGCTTTTGGTGGTGAAAAACTATCTGTTTATCCAGGAAAAAAGGTTTGGGGGCGTTATCACTTACCAAATCCCACCGGAGGACGAATGGAAGGCATGGGAAGATGTGAGAGTACCGGCTTTGCTGTTGCAAATCCATGTGGAGAATGCCATTGAAAAAGGCATCCGGAAAGATGATGAAGGGGAAGGGCACATGACGCTCGAAGTAGAACCCGCTGAAGACGGTTTCATTATCACCATAGAGGACAATGGCAGGGGCCGTCCATTGGAGTACATCCGAGACGGCTCGCCCAAAGGTGGCAGTACCAGTGTGATGGAAGACCTGGTAACATTGATGAACGCCTACAATTCAACAGCACCCATCACTGTCAAATATGAAGACCTCATTTTCGATTCTCCCGTAAAAGGGAGGCATGGGACGCGGGTCGTTGTTTTTATACCAAAAAATTACCGCTATGAATTTTCGCAAACTCAGGGCACTGGTCGTCGAAGATGAGCCGGATGCCAGGCAAGGGTTGATAGAAGGGTTGAACGAAACCGGTGAGTTTGAAGTGACAGGTTGGGCCGGTTCGGTCAAGGATGCCTTTATTTTAATCAAAAGCCAAATGGCAGAAGCGTTGTTCCTCGATATCATGCTCATCGGCGGTACCGCCTTGGAATTGATAACCCAGCTCAGGCGCGAAGAAGTCCACATACCGCCAATGGTCATTGTGACGGGTTGCGGCGATTTCAAATATGCCCAGGAACTGCACAATCATTTCAAGGACGAAGTGGTGCATATACTCACCAAGCCTTTCTGGGACAACTGGCAGGCAGAACACGATAAAATCCTGGACGCTATTTACGCTCAACAGCAGGTCAAGCGGCTGGGGCGGCCAGCGCCTGTCAAGCAGAAATTCATCAATATCCAGGACGGCCGCCAGACCTATTACGTCAACCCGGAAGACATCGTAATGGTGAAAACAGGGCAAAAAGGACAGGGCAAAACTGAGGTAGTTTTCCAGCAACATACCCTTACCTGTGGCCTTTCATTAGCACAACTACTGGACAAACTGCCTTTTGACTTTGTGCAAATCAACCGCTATGAAGCCATCAACCTGAACTGGCTGAGCATGGTGGACCAGGCTGACATGGAAGTGCGCCTTAGGGCGGGCAGCCACGAGAGCCACCCGATTGGTTCGGCTTTTTTCCCGGGGCTATTGAGTATGCTGCCCAATAAAAAACAATAAGCGGGAGGATTTGCCCTCCATGTACTTTCCTGAAAACGAGCACATCTTCTTTCCCACAGGCTCCGGTATTTGCTGCTAAACGGGAAGCTGTCACCTGCCATGATAAGAACAGAATGGCTGAATATAGACTGAAGGAAGGGCAAGACCTTTCGCTCCCTTTCTGGGGGTTGGGCAGCCTGACCATCACCAACCAGACCGGGCACCCGGCGGTCGTTTTACCCAATGGTTTTAAAATTGGGACGCCGGCCAGCATAACTTTCACGGGTAAGTTGTTTGGCGAGGCCGAATTGATGGCTCTGGCGAAGCGGAACCAGGAGGTCACATCGTTCCACAAAGAGCATCCGAAGATTTGAGCGGATTAAATTCTTATTTCTTCTTCTTTTTCAAAAACCCCGGTTCATCAATTCGAATACCGGCGACCAGAGCCATGCGAAAGCGGTAGGAACTGGCGTCTAAAGTATTGACTGCCCTCAATCCCGGGCGGTAATAGGAAACTATTCCCATGAAACAGCTGTCTGTGTTATCACCCATAGACAACTGGCCGGTGACAACCGGTTTTAATTGCCAATCTATCAGCAGGTTTTCGTTTTCTCTGCTAAAATAGCAGAGGCGGTTAAGTTCGGAGCCGCCGGTGAATAAACCTGTGAGGTACCAGTTGCCCTCAGTTATGGTGAAGCCGTTGCCGGTCCCTGCACCGAAAGTAATGACCTGCATCGTACCGGCGTGCGCCAGTATATCTTGCAAAATGTGAAAGAGGGAATCTTTTGCCTGAAGTTCTTTATATCGGCAGAACCCATCACAAGAAGGGCACCGGCGTATTTCATTTGCCTTTCAAAATAGCGGAAAGGCGCCCGAAGGAAAAAGTTTTTATTGGGTACAAAAGTGCCGGAGGTTTCAAAAAGCAATAACCGTGAAAATTACGTGACCCCCATTTTGTTGATCGAACCCCTTTACATGGCGTACATAGCCTCGCAAGTTGACGTTTCCAGGAAACTCATTGAAAATGAACCCTAAGTTTTTTGTGGGCGAACCATTGGAAGGGTGAATATGCGCTAATGGCAGTGTGAGTGCCAATCCTATCTTCCTGACCCTTATCCAAAGACCTGTTTTGATTGAACTGTAGCGATACGAGATGGGAGTTATTCACCAAACCCGCCGAAAAATTTAAATCCTGGTAGAAATTGATCAGGCTCACCTGCATTTTTATCAGGATAATGACGAATGGCATCAGGGTCAACCTGGGCCATAACATCATTGCATAAAGAAAGAAAAAGGAGGACAGCGAATCTTGCGCTTTATCATTGAAAAAGTTTTGTGTTTACCGGCCCGGGGCTATGAAAAAAGTGGCTCTAAATGAAAACCTGTGGGTAAATGCCATTAAACATCTATCATCTTGCAGGGCTTTCCCATAAAAATCTATCGTGACCTCGGAGAGGTCAAATCTT